>DATDII010000001.1:0-4545 GCA_036521135.1 Candidatus Dormiibacterota bacterium
CTGCCGGCTCGGTCCTTACCGCCTCGAGCGGATCCGCCTGGTCGACATGTTCCCCCAGACCTACCACTTCGAGTCGATCGCCCTGCTCCGACGCAGCTGACGCCCCGGCCCAGTCCAATCTCCGATACTGAGCTCCGAGGGGGAGGCGGCTCCCCCCTGCTTAGGAATCGTTGCCCATCCATGCCCTCGGTAGAGTTCGCCCATCTCCACACCCACTCCGAGTACTCGCTCCTCGACGGGGCGGCCCGGGTCAAGGCGCTGGCGCAGCGGGCCCACGACCTGGGCCAGGATGCGATCGCGATCACCGACCACGGCGTGCTGGCCGGGGCGATCGAGTTCCACGCGGCGGCATCCGAGGTGGGGATCACCCCGATCATCGGCTGCGAGGTCTACGTTGCCGCCCGCTCCCATCTTCAGAAGGAGGGGCGGGCTGACCGGGACCCCTTCCACCTGGTCCTGCTGGCCCGGGACGGGCAGGGCTATGCCAACCTGGTCAAGCTGGTCAGCAAGGCCCACCTCGACGGCTTTTACTACAAGCCCCGGATCGACCATGAGCTGCTGGCGGAGCACGCCGCCGGCCTGATCGGCCTCTCTGGCTGCATCGGCGGCGAGGTGCCCCAGCGCCTGCTGGCGGGTGACCGGGACGGCGCCCTGGCGATCGCCCGGGAATACTCCCAGATCCTCGGCCCGGACGGCTACTTCCTCGAGATCCAGGATCACGGGATGGAGGAGGAGCGGATTGTCCGCGAGGGCCTGATCCAGATGGCCCAGGAGACCGACCTGCCCCTGGTCGCCACCAACGACTGCCACTACGTCGACCCGGAGGACTCCGAGGCCCATGACGTCCTCCTCTGCATCCAGACGGGGAGCCGACTGGACGATCCCAAGCGGCTGCGCTTCTCCGGCCCCCACTTCTATGTCTCCTCGGCGGAGGAGATGGCGGCCAAGTTCGACTACTGCCTCGAGGCGGTCAACAACTCGGCGGTGATCGCCTCACGCTGCCGCTTCGAGCCGCTCCTGGACCAGCGCCTCCTGCCCACCTACGACGTCCCCCCGGGGCAGGACGCCGACGGGCTGCTGGAGCTGGTCGCCGAGGAGGGGTTGCGCCAGCGCCGCCAGGGCGAGGAGCCGTCCCAGGAGTACCGGGACCGGCTCCGGTACGAGTTGAGCGTGATCCGGGAGACCGGCTTCGCCGCCTACTTCCTCATCGTCTGGGACTTCACCCGAGCCGGCCGTGAGGATGGGGTCAAGATCGGGCCGGGCCGAGGTTCGTCGGCGGGCAGCCTGGTCGCCTTCAGCCTTGGCATCACCGACGTGGACCCGCTCGAATACGGGCTCATCTTCGAGCGCTTCCTCAACCCGGAGCGGGTCTCCATGCCCGACATCGACATCGACTTCGACGTCGCCGGCCGGGCCCGGGTGATCGACTACGTCAACCGTCGCTACGGCACCGATCGGGTGGCCCAGATCGTCACCTACGGGACGATGGCGGCCCGCGCGGCGGTCCGGGACGTCGGCCGCGCTCTCAACGTCCCCCTGCCCGAGGTTGACCAGCTGGCCAAGCTGATCCCGATCCGCCCCGGAGTGACGCTGGACTCGGCCCTGGTCGAGTCCAAGGAGCTGAGGGCGGCCTACGACGGTCAGGCCTGGGTCAAGCGGCTGGTGGACACCGCCCGCCGGTTGGAGGGGATCTCCCGGAATGCGGGCACCCACGCCGGCGGGGTGGTGATCGCGCCCGGACCACTCATCGACTACGTCCCGCTGCAGCGATCGACCACCAACCGGGAGGCGGTGGTGACCCAGTTCGACATGGACGGGGTGCAGAAGATCGGGCTGCTCAAGATGGACTTCCTCGGGCTCGAGAACCTGAGCATCCTGGAGGAGACCCTCGACAACATCGAGCGTCGCCGGGGCGAGCGTCCCGACCTCGACGCCATCCCCCTCGACGACGCCGCCACCTACGACCTGCTCGCCCGGGGCGACACCCTGGGCGTATTCCAGCTGGAGCAGCAGGGCGGGCGCCGGATCGTCATCGACATGCGGCCCCGGACCATCGAGGACATGGCCGCCGCCGTCGCCATCAACCGCCCCGGTGTGATCGAGGGCGGCGCCACTGACCTCTACATGAAGAGGCGCCGCGGCGAGGAGCCGATCACCTACATCCTCCCCGAGCTGGAGCCCATCCTCAAGGAGACCCATGGGGTGATCGTCTACCAGGACCAGGTGATGCAGATCGCCGCCCAGGCCGCCGGCTTCAGCCTGGGCGCTGCCGACCTGCTCCGGGCCGCCATGGGCAAGAAGGACAAGGCCAAGATGGCGGCCCAGCGTCAGCGCTTCCTGGAGGGCGCCATGGCGCGGGGGGTGGCGGAGAAGACAGCGGTCGATCTCTTCGACTACATCGACTACTTCGCCGGCTACGGCTTCAACAAGGCCCACTCGGTCGCCTACGGACTGATCAGCTACCAGACCGCCTACTTCAAGACCCACTATCCCTTGGAGTTCATGGCCGCTTTGCTCAACAGCAAGGCGAGCGACTTTGAGCGCCTGAAGCGGGCGATCCAGGACGCCCAGGCCCGGGGCATCATCGTCCATGCCCCGGACGTGAACCGCTCCCTGGCCCCCTTCAGCGTGGTGGCCGAGGCGCCCCCCGGCGAGGCGAGCCCCGGCAAGGGCGAGATTCTCTACGGCCTCCAGCACATCAAGAACGTGGGTGAGTCGGCGGCTGGGATCCTGGTTGCGGTCCGGGAGGAGGGGGGGCCCTTCCGCTCCCTGATCGACCTCTGCACCAGGGTCCGGGGGCGGGAGCTCAACCGGCGCGCGCTCGAGGCCCTGATCCGCAGCGGTGCCTGCGACCCGCTCGGTGACCGGGGGGTGCTCCTGGCCGGCCTCGACACCGCCATGCGCCGGGCCGAGGTGCTGGCCCGGGAGCGGGACTCGGGCCAGATCGCGCTCTTCGACTCGGAGCCGGATCCGCCCAGCAACCAGGCCGACGAGGGCGCTGGTCCGGTGGTCCAGGCCCTGACCGAGGAGATGCAGCGAGAGCGCCTCGCCTGGGAGCGGGAGCACCTCGGGATCTACCTCAGCGACCACCCGCTCCAGCGCCTCAGCGAGCAGCTGCGACGGCGCACCGACACCATGATCGGGGACCTTGCCCGGCTCGAGGGCACCCTGGTCCAGGTGGGAGGTTCGGTCAGGGAGTGCCGCCGGGTCCAGAGCCGCCGCGGCGACGCCATGGCCTTCGCCCAACTCGAGGACCTGAGCGGTGTCTGCGAGCTGGTTGTGTTCCCGGCGGTCTACCAGCGCGCGGCGGCCCTGCTCCATGCCGACGGCGTGGTCGTGGTCCGGGGCCGGGTCGAGGTTGGTGCCCGCCGGGGCCAGGCCGGCGCGACCGGCCCCGGCCAGCCGCTGCCCGGCTTGGAGGGCGATGACGCAGCCGAGCCGGGTACGTCTGAGGAGCCCGAGGAGGCGCGCATCATCGCCGAGGAGGTGCTCGACCTGGAGGACCCGGGCCTTGCCAACTGGCGCGCCCAACTGGTGGTTCACGTGCGCGCCCACCAGGGAGGGGAGGATGTGCTCCGGCGGCTCGCCGCTGCCCTGCAGCAGCATCCCGGAGAGTCGCGGGTGGTCCTTCACCTCCAGGACGGCGATGGTGACCACGAGCTCGAGTTGGGAAGTGACTACCTGGTCGAAGCGGCGCCCACCCTGGAGACCGCGATCGTCGGGCTCTTCGGCCCTGATTCCTATCGCCTCGAGGCGCTCCGCACGCTGGCCCCGCCGCCCCGCTTTCGAGCCCGGGCCCGGTAGCCGCGCTGGGGACTAGACCCGCTGCAGCCCATCCAGCAGGGTGGGGAAGAGGATCTGGGCCAGGACGATGTAGACGACCAGGGACGCGATCAACCCGATCACCGCGGCGGCCTCGACCTGCACCCGGGCCGCCCGCTGGATCGGGGTCACGAAGGCGTCGGTGATCCTTCGTATCGAGAAGACAAACGGGTGCCAGGGGTCGACGTGGAGGATCCCGATCAGCACCCGGATCAGGAGCAGCACGAAGATGACCAGGATGACGGCGCTGATGAACTCAAAGACCACGCTGAAGATGGCACTCAGGGGGTCGGCAAAATTGTTGCTCGCCAGGTCACGCAGCAGCTCCGCAGCAGCGAAGACTAATACCAGTGCCAGGAGAGGGGAGAAGTCGAGCCCGGCGATCGTCGGCAGCAGCCGCCGCAAGGGCCGGATGATCGGCATGACCAGGGATTCGAGGAGGTGGCCGACCGGGGTGGCGTAGGCGCTCGGGAAAAAGGTCATGAAGGCCCAGGCGAGGATGCAGAGGGCATAGATCTCGAGCAGGAAGGCGAGATCGTTGACGAGGACGGCGGCAAGGTGCATCGGCGCGAGTGAGTATAGATCGGGAGTTGTGACGCTCCCCCGAGCTGCGAACGGCGGCCGGCACACCGGTCCGGTGGTACTCCCTCGCCTGCGCGGCCCAAACCGCTAGCCGAGGGATCCTCAGCCTGCGGGCGGCGTGGTTCCGTTCCGGGCTAGGAT
>DATDII010000002.1:0-8911 GCA_036521135.1 Candidatus Dormiibacterota bacterium
GAGGTCAAGGGGGTGGAGAGCTTCGCGAGCTCGATGGAGAAGCTGCTCCAGGAGATCGGCGCCAAGCGGGTCAGCTTCGCCGGCCAGGGGTTGGTCGCGTCGCCACGGACCCAGGTGAGCTCGACGGTGGTGCGGGCGGAGATCGAAGCCGGCACCGCCGGGCACGCGGTGGCCGAGGCCGAGGCCGAACTCCAGCGATCCCGCGCGACCGGGCGGCTCTGGGGTCGGGACACGACCCTCTGGCCGGGGGACGAGGCGGCGCGCCAGGAGATGGCCGTGCGGCTCGGCTGGCTCGACGAGCCGCAGCGGCAGCGGAGCGCGGTCGCGGCCCTGCACAGCCACTCCGCCTGGGTCCGCGATCAGGGCTTCTCCCACGCCGTCCTGGTGGGCATGGGCGGCAGCAGCCTCTGCCCCGACGTCCTGCGCCAGACCTTCGGTGTCCGCCCCGGGTTCCCTGACCTGATCGTTCTCGACTCCACCGATCCCGACCAGGTCCAGGCTGTGGTCGAGCGCATCGACGTGGCCCACACCCTGCTCCTGGTGGCCTCCAAGACCGGGACCACGATGGAGACGCTCGCCCACTGCAGCTTCTTCTACAGCCTGCTCCAGGGAGCCATGGCAGAGGAGGTCGGGGACCACTGCATCGCTGTCACCGACCCCGGGAGCGAGCTCGAGAAGGTGGCTCACAAGCTCCGCTTCCACCAGGTCTTTTCCGCCAATCCCGAGATCGGCGGGCGCTACAGCGCCCTCTCCGACTTCGGCCTGGTCCCGGCCGCGACGATGGGGATCGACGTGGATCAACTCCTGGTCGGCGCCGTCTCCATGGCCGAGGCCTGCTTCCCCGAGGGGACGGTCGCCCCCGATCGGAGCCCGGGGGCCCAGCTGGCGGCGGTGCTGGCCGGCTGCGCCGCGGTCGGCCGCGACAAGGTCACCATCTCGGCCGACCCCGAGCTGGCCGAGCTGCCCACCTGGATCGAGCAGCTGCTGGCCGAGTCGACGGGCAAGGGGGGGCATGGGCTGATCCCGGTCGTGGGCGAGCCGAGGGTCGAGCCGCGCGAGTACGGGGGCGACCGCCTCTTCGTCCAGCTCGACCTGGAGGGCGACCGGCGTGATCCGGAGACTGAGGCCTGGATCGCCTCGCTCAAGGCGGCGGGCCACCCGGTGGTCCGGATCCCCACCGCCCACCTGCTCGACCTCGGGGCTGAGTTCTACCGCTGGGAGGTGGCCACGGCCCTGGCGGGTTCGCTGATCGGGATCGATCCCTTCGACCAGCCCAACGTTCAGGAGAGCAAGGACAACACCGCCCGGCTGCTCCAGGGCTGGGAGCAGGACCGCCGCCTGCCGGAGCCGGCGATCGACCTGATCGACGGGGCGGTCCGGGTCGCCGGCGCTCCCGGGGCACAGAGCCTGGAGCAGGCGCTGCTGGGCTGGATCGAGGGCCTGGGGCCGCCCTGGTACCTCGGGGTGATGGCCTACCTGCCGCTGCGCATGGACCACCCCGAGGACGCCGAGCGGATCAGCCGGGTGCGGGCCGGGCTGATCCGGGCGACCGGCTGCGCCACCACGTTCGGCTTCGGCCCCCGCTTCCTGCACTCGACCGGGCAGCTCCACAAGGGCGGCCCGGAGACGGCCGCTTTCCTGCAGATCACCGGGGTCCATCGGAGCGACCTGGCCATCCCTGAACGGGCCTACACCTTTGGCACCCTGCAGCAGGCCCAGGCCCTGGGCGATTACCAGGCCCTGACCCAAAGGGGTCGTAGAGTGCTGCGGGTGCGGTGTGAGGACGTCGACCGGGGCCTGGAGCAGCTGACCCAGGTGGTGGAACGGCTGCTCCTGCCAGTCGCCCGCTGAAGGAGAGCTGGTGGAGCTAGCGCTGATCGGACTGGGCAAGATGGGCGGCAACATGGTGGAGCGGCTGCTCCGGGACGGTCACCAGGTGGTCGCCTACGACCGGGATCAGGCGGTCACCGCCAAGGTGGCCAAGGGCGGAGCCAGCGCGGCCAGCTCCCTCGAGGACGTGGTCGGCCGGCTCGCCCCCCGCCGGGTGGTCTGGTTGATGGTCCCCTCTGGGGCTCCCGTCGACTCGTCGCTGGACACCCTCCTGCCACTTCTCGAGCGGGGCGACATCATCGTCGACGGGGGCAACTCCCACTACACCGACTCCCAGCGCCGGGCCGGGCGCTGCGCCGAGACCGGCATCAGCTTCCTCGACGCCGGCACCTCGGGTGGGGTCTGGGGCCTGAAGGTCGGCTACTGCCTGATGGTCGGAGGCGATCAGGAGGCCTTCGACCACGTCGCTCCGATCTTCAAGACGCTGGCCCCGCCCGATGGTTTCCTGCGGGTGGGACCGGCGGGGGCCGGCCACTACGTGAAGATGGTCCACAACGGGATCGAGTACGGCATGCTCCAGGCCTACGCCGAGGGCTTCGAGGTGCTCGACAGCTCGCCCTTCGAGCTGGACCTGGGAGCGATCGCCCACCTCTGGGGCCAGGGCAGCGTGGTTCGCTCCTGGCTTCTCGAGCTGACCGAGCTGGCCCTGAAGGACGACCCCGGACTGAAGCAGATCAAGGGGTACGTCGACGACACCGGGGAGGGTCGCTGGACTCTCCTCGAGGTGCTCCAGCAGGAGGTGCCGGCACCGGTCCTGGCCCTCTCGCTGATGATGCGGATCAGGTCCCGCCAGAGCGATTCCTTCTCGGCCAAGTACGTGGCCGCCCTGCGCAACCAGTTCGGTGGCCACGCCGTCAAGCGTGACTGAGCGAAAACCGGCCGGGTGAGCGCGCCGGAGGGGTCCAGCGAGCCCCAGGTTCGGGTCTTCCCCGACCCCGAGTCGCTGGCCCGGCATGCGGCCCGGGCCCTGGCGGGCGAGATTCGCGACGCGGTTTCGTCCCGAGGGGAGTGCGTGCTCGCGGTCCCGGGCGGGTCCACCCCTCAGGAGGCCCTCGAGCTCCTTGCCGGCGAGGGCGGCGTGGACTGGTCGCGGACGGTGGTGCTGCCCGGTGACGAGCGCATGGTCCCCCTTAGCGACCCGGACTCGAATGAGGCGATGCTCCGCCGGGCCCTGGTCGATCGGATCCAGGGGGACCGCCCCCTGGTTCTCGGCTGGGGGATCGAGCCTGGGCTAGGGCCGGAGACGGTCAGCCAACGCTTCGAGGCGAGACTGCTCGGCGTCGTGCCCTACGTCGAGGGACGCCTCCAGCTCGACATCCTGGCCCTGGGCATGGGCGCCGACGGCCATACCGCCTCCTTGTTCCCGGGTCACAGCTATCCCGCGGAGGCGGTGGTGCTGGCGACCCAGCACCCGGACGGCCAGCGCCGGCTCAGCCTCGGGCCCTTGATCCTGCGCTGGGCGCGGCGGACCCACTTCCTGATCGGGGGGGAGGCCAAGGCGGGGGCCCTGGCCGAGGTGGTGCGGGGGCCATACGACCCCGACGCCCTACCAGCCCAGCTGGTCGCGCGCAACGCCCCTTGCGAGATCTGGTGCGACGCCGCGGCCGCAGCCCAGCTGGGGCCGCCCGGGTGAGCCTGCTCGCGCCGTCGATCCTGGCCTCGGACCTGGCCCGCCTCGGCGAGGAGGTGGTCGCGTGCGCCGAGGCCGGGGCCGACCGGATCCACATCGACATCATGGACAACCACTTCGTCCCCAATCTCACGATGGGGCCCGACGTGGTCGCCGCCTGCCGCCGCTCGACCGAGCTCTTCCTCGAGGCCCACCTCATGGTGGAGGTCCCAGACGAGATCATCCCCCGCTTCAGCGGGGCGGGAGCGGACCTGATCACCGTCCACCTGGAGGCCTGCCCCCGGCTCCGCGACACGGTGGACCTGATCCGGGCCCAGGGCTCGAGCTGCGGGGTCGGGATCAAGCCCGCAACCGCGGCCGAGAGTCTGACCGACATCCTCCCGGCGATCGACCTCGCCCTGGTGATGACGGTGGAGCCCGGCTTCGGCGGTCAGCAGTTTCTCGCCCCGATGCTGGCCAAGGTCAGGCGGCTGCGCCAGATCGTCGAGGCGGACCAGCTCAGCTGCGACATCGAGGTCGACGGGGGGATCGACGCCAGCACCGGGCGCGAGTGCCTGGCGGCGGGCGCCAGCGTCCTGGTGGCCGGGACCGCGGTCTTCAAGGCCCCCGGTGGAACCCGGGCCGGCGTGGGCTGCCTCCTTGAGGCGATGGGACGCGGACCCGCCCCCGCGAGGCAGACCGCGTGACCGAGGAGGAGGTCTCGCCTTCCCCGCTGGTGGGGGTGGTGCTCCCGGTCCCGCAGGGGGCGGAGCTGCCCGCCGCGGTCCGCCAAGCATTCGTCGAGGTGGATCGCAAGTGCGGCGTCTTTATCTTCCCCCAGCTGAGGCAGCTCGGCGCTACGCCGGCGATCGAGGAGCTGACGACACTGGCCCAGGAGCTCGCGGACCGGGCGACCCCCGATGCCGGGCCGGAGCAGGCCTCGGCCTACCGCGAGCTGCTGGCACGGGCCCAGGCCGCGCTCAGGGTGGCCCGCGCCGCCGAGGTCGCCGAGGAGGCGCAGCACCAGGGCCAGCGCCGGGATCAGGCGCGGCTCAGCTCGGCTCTGACGAGCGCCAAGTCCAGGCTCCCGGCGGCTCGGGTGGCGCGGCTACAGCAGCGCCTGGCCGAGATGGAAAAGGAGGACGGTGGGGACCCGGTCGCCCTGGTGGATGAGGCGGTGGCCGAGTGGGAGCGACTCAGTCAGGTGCGCCAGACCCGTGAGGCGGAGCGGCTGGCCGACCGTGCCCACCTGGTGGTCCGGCCGCGCCAGCAGGAGACGGCCCGGAGTCGGAAGGCGCTCCGGGACCAGGCCCGGGTGGTGGAACTGGCCCGCGCCTTCAGCCTCACCGAGCCCGCTGATCGCGAGCCGGGCGACCCCGCGGATCAGTGACGGGCGGTTTCCAACTCCAGAGCCTCGCCCTCCTCGGCCTCGATGCTGACCCAGTCGGGCTGGCCAAGCAGGCGACTCACCTCGACCATGATCCGGCCCTGAGCGTCGAAGACGGCGTCCTGGACCCGGTCAATGCTGGGCCGGCTGGTGGATACGACCTGGGCCAGGTCGGGATCCTCCTGGGCCACCTCGGTCTGGCGCAGCCGCTCGGTGATCTGGGGCGGCACCACGCGGCGCTCACGGATCCGGGCGTCCTCGAGGTCGGCCAGGACCCGGTCGAGGTGTTCGAGGTGGGAGCGATAGCGGCGCAGGATCCGGGTTCTCGAGAAGCCATCGTGCTGGCGGCGCAGGATCTCGCGGCGGGTGGTGCGAAACCGGTTGTCTCGCTCTGGAGTCATCATGTGGGGTTATTTCCTTAGGAGCCCAGGGCTCGATGCTGATCCCTTCCGAAGGTCCCCTGCGCTGGGACTATCGATCTTTCCAACGGCGGCGGGCGCAACCCGGTTACCCGGTGCTCCCCGCCACCTGGTAGCGCAACACTCAGCAGCAACGCTAGTTGCATTCTACCCCGAAATCCCCGAATTTTACAACCAGATTTGGATGCCGCTGGGGGCCACCCCGGCCCCCTCAGTCGCGGTTCGCCGCCCCCGATCGCGCCTTTCAGCCAGCACCTAGACTTAAGCCATGGCTGCCAGCCCGAAAGCGCGCCGGTCCCGGGTCGCAAGGGCCTCCGGGCCGGCCTCACCTGAGCGCGACCTTCCCCTGGGGCTGACCCCCGCCCAGTGCCGGCATCTCTACCGCCAGATGGTGCAGATCCGCCGCTTCGAGGAGCACGCGGCCGAGGCCTACGCCCAGGCCAAGGTCGGCGGCTTCCTCCATCTCTACATCGGTGAGGAGGCGGTGGCGGTGGGCGCGCTCGCGGCCGGCCGTGAGGACGACCACCTGCTCGGCCACTACCGCGACCATGGCTACGCTCTGGCCCGCGGTTGCGACCCCAAGTCGTGCATGGCGGAGCTCTTCGGCAGGGAGGACGGCCTCTGCCACGGCCGCGGTGGCTCGATGCACCTGGCCCAGGCCTCCCGGAACTTCTGGGGTGGCTACGCGATCGTGGGCTCGCACATCCCGATCGGGGCGGGGATGGCCTACGCCATGCAGTACCAGCAGCGCGACCAGATCGTCTTCGACTTCTTCGGCGACGGGGCGACCGGCAACGGGATCTTCCATGAGGGGCTGAACATGGCCGCCCTCTGGAACCTGCCGATCATCTTCATCTGCGAGAACAACCTGTACGGCATGGGCGCCACCCTGGCCGAGGAGTCGCCGGTGAGCGAGATGCGGATCAAGGCCGAGGGCTACACCATGCCCGCGGTCCAGTGCGACGGCATGGACGTGCTCTCCGTCTACGAGGCGGTCCGGCAGGCGGCCGAGCACTGTCGCAGCGGCAAGGGGCCCTTCTTCGTCGAGGCCCTGACCTATCGGTTCCGGGGCCACTCGATGGCCGATCCCGAGCTCTACCGGGACAAGGCCGAGGTCCAGCGCTGGCGCACCCTCGATCCCATTCCCCGGTTCGGCGACTTCTGCGTCGAGCACCGGGTCTGCAGCCGCAAGGAGCTGGCCCAGATCAACGAGGAGGTCGAGCAGGAGATGCTCGAGGCGGTCGCCTTCGCCGACCAGTCCCCCTGGCCCGACCCGGGTGAGGTCGACCGCTGGATCTACGCCAAGCCGATCGACCCCGAGGCGGCCTTTGCGGCCAAGGAGGAGGGTGCTCTTCCGGTCCCCGAGGCCGAGCCGGAGCCGAAGCGGGCGGGCGTCTGAGGTGGCCGTGGTCAGCTACCGCGACGCCGTTCGGACCGCGCTCCGCGACGAGATGCTCCGCGACCAGCGGGTCATCCTGATGGGGGAGAGCATCACCGGCTACGGCGGCTCCTACGCCGTCACCAAGGGCCTGCTCGACGAGTTCGGGCCGAAGCGGGTGATGGAGACCCCGATCGCGGAGGCGGGGATCGTCGGCTTCGCCGTGGGCGCGGCCATGGGCGGGCTCCTGCCGGTGGCCGAGCTGATGACGGTCAACTTCGCGCTCCTGGCGCTCGATCAGATCGTCAACAGCGCCGCCAAGTTCCACTACATGTTCGGCGGCCAGTGGTCGGTGCCGCTGGTGGTCCGGACCGTGTCCGGCTTCGGCCAGCTGGGGCCGACCCATTCCCAGACGTTCGAGGGTTGGTTCGCCTCGGTGCCCGGCCTGAAGGTGGTCATGCCAGCTACCCCGGCCGACGCCCGCGGGCTGCTCCTGTCCGCGATCCGCGACCCCGACCCGGTGATCTTCATCGAGCACAGCCTGCTCTACAGCACCAAGGGCGAGGTCGCCGAGTCGGAGGGTGGCGACGGTGGCGAGATCCCGATCGGCGTGGCCAAGGTGGTCCGGCCGGGCGCCGACGTGTCCCTGGTCGCCTACTCCCGGATGCTGCTCCAGGCGCTCCAGGCGGCCGAGGTCCTCGAGCGCGACGACGGCATCTCCTGCGAGGTCATCGACCTGCGGACCCTGCGCCCGGTCGACTACCCGACGGTTGTCGACTCTGTGCGCCGGACCCACCAGGTCGTCCTCTGTGGCGAGGACTGGCGCAGCGGCGGCTTCGGGGCCGGCCTCCTGAGCGAGATCCAGGACCGCTGCTTCGACGACCTCGACGGACCGATCCAGCGGGTTGCCATGCGCGACGTGCCGATGGCCTACTCCCGCCAGCTGGAGAAGGCGCTGGTCCCGACCAGCGAGCAGGTGGTGGAAGCCGTCCGGCGGCTCAACTGATGGCCTACCAGGTGACCATGCCCCAGATGGGGTACGACATGACCGAGGCTTCGATCAACCGCTGGCTGGTCAAGGAGGGGGGGACGGTGGAGCGGGGCGACGTGATCGCCTCGATCGCGACCGAGAAGGCTGACATCGACATCGAGGCCTATGCCAGCGGCGTCCTCCGCAAGATCCTGGTCCAGCCCGGCGCCAAGGTGCCGGTCGGCGAGCCGATCGCGATCATCGCCGACCCCGCCGAGGAGCTCGCCCCGGACACCAGGGCCCCGAGCGACGAGGCGTCGCCCTCGGGCCAGGCCCCGAAGCGGCCGCGATCTGAGAAGGCCGAGGAGAAGCGACCTGCCGACCCGGTCGAGGTCGGGGCTGCGGCGCCGGAGCCTTCCAGCTCCGAGGTCGAGCGTGCCGACGGAGGCCCGACACCGGTGCCGGACTGGGCTCAGCAGCTCAGCGGCGCGACCCCCGAACCCCTTGCGAGCGGGGGCGGCCGAGTCAAGGCGAGCCCGCTGGCTCGGCGCCTGGCCCGGGAGCTGGGCGTCTCCCTGGAGACGGTGAGGGCGACCGGGCCCCAGGGTCGGATCAAGGCCGAGGATGTCGAGGCCGCCTCGCGCGGTGGCGGGCCGACGACGGCCGGGTCGAGACCGAGCGGAGCCGCGCCGCCGACCGACCCAGGCGACCCCTCGGAGCCGCTCCAGCTATCGCGGATGCGAGAGGCGATCGCGCGTCGGATGGCCGAGTCCAACAGCACCATCCCTCACTTCCACCTCACCACCGAGGTCGTGATGGGGCCGCTCTTGGAGCTGCGCCAGGACCTGAACCAGCTGGGGGAACTCGAGCTGCCCCGGGTCTCGGTCACCGACTTCATTGTCCGGGCGATGGCCCTCACCCTCCAGCGCCATCCCAGCCTCAACGTCGCCTGGCTCGGCCAGAGCTTGCGCCGCTTCTCGCAGAGCAATATCGCCCTCGCGGTGGCGCTCCCCGAAGGCCTGGTGGCACCGGTCCTCAGGGGCTGCGAGTCACTGAGCTTCGCCGAGCTGGTGCGTCGGACCCACGACCTCGCTGCCCGGGCCAAGACCGGCCAGCTCCGGCCCGAGGAGCTCTCGGGAGGGCACACCGCGATCAGCAACCTGGGCATGTTCGGGGTCAGCCAGTTCTCGGCCATCATCACCCCTGGTCAGGGCAGCGTCCTGGCGGTCGGCGAGGTCCGGGAGACGGCGGTGGTGGT
>DATDII010000003.1:0-3861 GCA_036521135.1 Candidatus Dormiibacterota bacterium
CAGCGGCGCGAGGTCAAGGACGTGCTCGCCTACCTTCGACTTCTGGCCAGCCCAAGGGACCGTCTCGCCTTTGAGCGGGTGGTCAACGTTCCCAAGCGGGGGGTGGGGACGCAGTCGCTGGGCGAGCTGATGCGGACCGCCGCGGCGACGGGGGTCTCCCACTGGGACCTGCTCCGGGAGCCCCAGGCGGCTGGGATCCGGGGAGCGGCCGCCAGCGGCCTGCGCCGCTTCCGGGAGCTGATCGACGAGGTGGCGGAGTGGGGCGCGCCCTGGCCTCTGGTCACGGTTTTGGACCAGCTGCTGGAGCGGAGCGGGTACCGCCAGTTCGTCCGGGACGGCACCGTCGAGGGCGAGGAGCGCTGGGCCAACGTCGTCGAACTCCGCGGCTTGGCCGCCGAGCAGGGCGACCTCGCCAGCGCCGAGGCACTGCCAGTTTTTCTGGAGCAGGTCGCCCTGGCCGGTGAAGTCGATCAGATGGACGAGTCGGCGGCCGCCGTGACCCTGATCACCCTCCATCAGGTCAAGGGGCTGGAGTTCCCGGTCGTGTTCGTGACCGGGGTCGAGGAGGGGCTCCTGCCCCACAGCCGCTCCCTGGACACGCTGAGTCAGATCGAGGAGGAGCGTCGGCTGCTCTACGTCGGCATGACCCGGGCCAAGCGCCGCCTCTACCTCAGCCACTGCTTTCGCCGCCACGTCTACGGCAGCCCCGCGCCCGCCATCGCTTCACGATTCCTGGCCGCGCTCGGCGACCACGCCGCGGTCGAGCGCTGGGACGCCAGCCCTCCCTCCAGCTGGGAGTACCGCCAGGCGGACGGTGGTCAGGACCGTCGCTACGTCGCCCCGGTCGCGGTCAGAGGCCAGCCGCTCCCGCTCCGCCGAGCTCGTGACGCCGTGATCGAGCATGCGACCGCCCCCGGGCAGCGGGTCGCGCTGGAGCGCCGATTCAACCCGGGCGACCGAGTCGAGCATGCCCGGTTCGGCCGGGGAACGATCCGGACCAGCGAGCTAACCGGAGCCGGCGAGGAGGTGGTGATCGACTTCGAGTCCTCCGGCCACCGCCGCTTCGCCGTGTCGGACGCGGTCCTGCGCCGGGTGGAGCCCTAGCCCCAAAGATGGCCGATGCCGCGATTCCCCGGGCGGTGCGACGGCGGGTCGCCGAGCTTCGGGAGGAGCTGGCCCACCACAACTACCTCTACTACGTCCTCGATGCCCCTGAGGTGGCCGATGCCGATTACGACCAGCTCTTCCGCGAGCTGGAGCGGCTCGAGCAGGAGAATCCCCGGCTCCAGAGCAGGGACTCCCCGACCCGCCAGGTGGGGAGCCGGGTGGTCACCCCGTTTCGCAAGGTCCGGCACCGGGTCCCGATGTACTCGCTCCAGAACGCGATATCCATCGATGAGGTGCGGAGCTTTCGGGAGCGGGTCCGTCGCCTTAGCGGTTCCGACCCTGACCTCGGCGCCGAGCTCAAGATCGACGGGCTGGCGGTGAGCCTGACCTATGCCCAGGGCCAGCTCGAGCTGGGCGCGACCAGGGGGGACGGCGAGGAGGGTGAGGACATAACCGCCAACATCCGGACGGTTGAGGGCATCCCGGAGCGGCTCGCCGCCTCCGCCGGAACCGGTCTGCCCGACCGCTTCGAGGTCCGGGGCGAGGTCTACATGCCCCGGTCGGTCCTGGCCGAGCTCAACCTGGAGCGGCAGGCGGAGGGCCTGCCCCTGTATGCCAACTGCCGCAACGCCGCGGCGGGGAGCCTGCGCCAGCTCGACTGGCGGATCACCGCCAGCCGCCACCTGGAGGCGTTCTTCTACGCCTGCGACCCCGCGCCAGCTGGAGTCCTCGGGCAGGCCGCCCTGCTCGGCTGGCTTGAGCAGGCGGGCTACCCGGTCAACCCTCATCGCCGTCTCCTGGCGACCGAGGAGGAGACGGTCGAGTACCTGGAGCACTGGCGCGAGGCCCGGCACCAGCTCGCCTACGAGACCGACGGGATCGTCCTCAAGGTTGACCGGCTCGACCTCCAGCTGGAGCTCGGGGCGGACAGCCGGCGGCCGCGGTGGGCGATCGCCTTCAAGTTCCCTCCCGAGGAGCGGGAGACCAGGGTGGCCTCGATCGTGGTCAGCATCGGCCGGACCGGGGTGGCGACGCCAGTGGCCAACCTAGAGCCGGTGCTGGTGGCGGGCTCGACCGTCGAGCGGGCGACCCTGCACAACGAGGACCAGGTCCGGGCCAAGGATGTCCGGGTCGGTGACCGGGTCATCATCCGCAAGGCGGGGGAGGTCATCCCCGAGGTGGTGCGGGTGCTGCCCGAGCACCGAAGTCCGGACTCGGTCCCCTTCACCATGCCCAGGACCTGCCCTGTCTGCGGAAGTGATCTGGTCCGGGAGCCAGGCGAGGCGGCAACCCGGTGCCTCAATCCGCTCTGCCCGGCCCAGCGGCTGCAGCGGATCCTCCACTTCGTCAGCCGGGGAGCGCTCGACATTGACCGCTGCGGCCCGGCCGTCCTGGGGGAGCTCCTCGAGCGCGGCCTGATCGAGAGCCCCGCCGACCTCTTCCGGCTCGACCAAGGCCAGCTGGAGCAGCTGCCTCAGTTCGGACCGCGCTCGGCCCGGCAGCTGGTGGCGGCCATCCGGGCCCGTCGTCAGCCGTCCCTGGAGCGGCTCATCTACGCCCTCGGGATCCGTCACGTTGGCGAACGCACGGCCCGGCTCCTGGCCGAGCACTTCGGCAGCCTCGACGCCCTCCGCCGCGCCGATCTCCCGGCCATCGTCGGGGTTGCCGGGATCGGTCCGATCGTCGGCGAGGAGGTGGCGCAGTTCTTCGCCAGCCCGGGCGGGCAGGCCCTTCTCGACCAACTGGCGCTGGTTGGGGTCGTCGCTCAGGGCGCCGCCGGGGCGGACGGCCCTTGGCGAGGCAAGACCTTCGTCCTCACCGGCACCCTCCAGCGCTGGACCAGGGCCAGCGCGGAGGCCGCCATCCGCGACCTGGGCGGGACCACGGCGGGCAGCGTCTCCCGGAAGACGACGGCGGTGGTGGCCGGGGAGGCGGCCGGCTCCAAGCTCCAGGTGGCCGAGCGGCTCGGGGTGGCCGTCCTCGATGAGGACCAGTTCGCGCGGTGGCTCGAGTCGCCAGAGGGAGACCTGCCCGGCTGAGTCAGGCGCCAGGCGTGCCAGGATCTGCTGGCTCACTCTCCCTGTCCCCGCGCAGTCGCAGGACGGCGGCCTGGGCCAGGTCCAGGGCCTCGAGTGCCGCTCGGTCCAGATCGCCTGCGGCTTCACGGCAGGCGGCCAGGCAGGCCTCCAGCTGTTCGAGGGCCGCCAGAAAGGCGTGCGACTCAACCCGGGCCGCCAGGTCCGCGGTTGAGATGTCGAGATCGGTTGCGATCCCGCCCATCAGGGCGCCCCATCGCTCCCGCGCCCCTTCCAGGCTCTGGGCCGAGTCCTCGAGCTTGGCCTGGGCCTTGCCGCTCGCCTTGCGCGCCCCCGGGATGGGTCGGCTCCGGTTCACCGCCAGGGCACCCCTTCGTCCGGCCGCGTCGAGGAGACGGCGGGCGGTCCTGGTCGCGGCGAAGGCGGCTGCCGCGGCCTCGAGCGCTTGAGGACGGGGGTCGGTCGCGCTCATGCCCGGGATGGCGCACTCATCGCCCCGATCGTACTGATCTCCTCCCGTCCCCGCCGGAGGTCGGGGCGGGCCGAGCCGAGTTCATATAATCCGGCTCGGTGGCGGGAGAGCGTGTGGGAGCAGCTGAGCCGGGCGCGATCGCCCTTGCCGAAGTGGCCCACGTCAGCAACCTGGCCCGGCTCGGGCTCACTCCGGCTGAGCTGGCCAGGCTCGCGGCCCAGCTCGAGGTCATCGTGACGGCGGTCA
>DATDII010000004.1:0-10958 GCA_036521135.1 Candidatus Dormiibacterota bacterium
TGGAGCGGTTCTCGGCCAAGCGGAGGCCGCCCGGGAAGAGGACCGACTAGAAGACGGCCGGCTCCCGGTAGGCGCCGAAGACGTCGGCCAGCGCCGTGGTGATCTCACCCTCGGTGCAGAGGACCTTGACCGCCTCGATGATCGGAGGCATCAGGTTGTCCGGGCCTCGGGCGGCTTGGCGAAGGTCCTCGAGCCGGGACTGGACCGCCTGCCCGTCCCGCTCGGACCGGACCTGGGCCAGGCGGGCGATCTGCTCGGCCTCGATCGCCTCGTCGATGTGGAGCAGCGGCGGCGCCACGTCGTCCTCGGCGGTGAAGGCGTTGACCCCAACCACGATCCTCTCCCCCCGGTCAAGCTGCTGCTGGTAGCGGAAGGCGGCGTCGGCGATCTCGCTCTGGAAGTAGCCCGACTCGATGCAGGCGAGCACACCCCCGCGGGAGTCGATCTCACCGAAATAGGCCTCCGCCTCGAGCTCCATCCGGTTGGTCAGGTCCTCGACAAAGTAGGAGCCGCCCAGGGGGTCGATGGTGGCCGCCACCCCGGTCTCGAAGGCGATGATCTGCTGGGTCCGAAGGGCGATCTGGGCCGCCTTGGCGGTGGGCAGGGCGAGCACCTCGTCCATGGCGTTGGTGTGGAGCGACTGGGTCCCACCGAGGACGGCGGCCAGGGCCTCGAGGGCGGTCCGGGCCACGTTGTTCTCGACCTGCTGGGCGGTGAGCGAGCAGCCGGCTGTCTGGGTGTGGAAGCGGAGCAGCCAGGAGCGTTCGTCCCTGGCCCTGTAGGTCTCCCGCATCCTCTTGGCCCAGATCCGGCGGGCGGCCCGGTACTTGGCCACCTCCTCGAAGAAGTCGATGTGGCTGTTGAAGAAGAAGCTGAGCTGGGGGGCGAAGTCGTCGACGTCGAGCCCGGCCCGGATCCCCGCCTCGACGTAGGCGAAGCCGTCCGCCAGGGTGAAGGCGAGCTCCTGGACGGCGGTCGAGCCGGCCTCCCGGATGTGGTAGCCGGAGATCGAGACGGGATGCCACCTCGGCACCTGGCGGGCGCAGAAGGCGATCACGTCAGTCACCAGTCGCAGGCTCTGCTCGGGCGGGTAGATGTACTCCTTCTGGGCGATGTACTCCTTGAGGATGTCGTTCTGGAGGGTGCCGCCGAGCTGGGCCAGGGGCACCCCCCGGCGCTCGGCCACGGCCACGTACATCGCCAGCATCACCGCCGCCGGAGAATTGATCGTCATCGAGGTTGTCACCCGGGCCAGGTCGATGCCGGCCAGGAGCTGATCCATGTCCCTCAGGGTGTCGATGGCGACGCCGCAGCGGCCGACCTCGCCCTGGCCCTCGGGGTCGTCCGAGTCCCGACCCATCAGGGTGGGCAGGTCGAAGGCCACCGAGAGGCCGGTCTGCCCCTGCTCCAGGAGGAAGCGGTAGCGCTGGTTGGTCTCGGCGGCGCTGCCGAATCCGGCGAACTGGCGCATGGTGAAGAGCTTGTCCCGGTACATCGAGGGATAGACCCCCCTGGTGTACGGGTAGGCGCCCGGGTAGCCGATGGTTCGGGCGTAGTCCTGGCCGCCCAGCGACTGGGGGGTGTAGAGCGGTTCGATAGGCAGGCCCGAGAGGGTCTCCGGGATCGGGCGCTCGCCCCGCTCGGCGCCGCGCATGCGCGAGGCCCGGTAGCGCTCGGCCCAGCGCTCGAGGGCGATCTGGTCGTCGACCATGGCGGGCAGTTGCTGATCGAGCATCACTGGCTCCTTGGATCGTCCGCCGCGGCATCCCCGACGGCGTCCCCCATCTTGCTCTCCTCGACCACCAGGCGGCGCAGGATCCTCTTGGCGACCCGCTCCGGGTTCGCCCTCGCTGGGTCCGCCGGGAGGAGGTCGGGGTCGGCCAGGGCCCGGCGGGCGAAGTCGCTGCTGTAGGCGCCGACCAACCCGACGATCTCCTCCTCAACCCGCCGCTTCGCCCGCGAGGCCTGGGTCCCGCTCTGGAGCAGGTGCCGGCGGTGCTGGTCGAGGGCGGCCGCCAGCTCGGCCACCCCAGCCGCGCCCTCGGCCGCCACGGTCGGGATCACAGGGATCCGCCAGACCCCCTCCTCGCGATGGGCCCGGACCAGGTCGCGCAGCTCGCGGACGACCCGCTCGGTGCCGGGCAGGTCGGCCTTGTTCACGGTGAAGAGGTCGGCGATCTCGGTGATCCCCGCCTTGATCACCTGGACCCCGTCGCCGGCGGCGGCGGTGGTCACCACGATCACCGAGTCAGCGATCTCGCAGATCTCGAGCTCCGACTGGCCCACCCCGACCGTCTCGACCAGGACCATGTCCCAGCTGAGGGCGCTCAGGAGCCGGACCGTGGCCCGGGTGGCCAGGGACACCCCGCCCAGATGGCCCCGCGCCCCCATGCTCCGGATGAAGACCCCCCGGTCGACGGCATGGCGCTGCATCCGGACCCGGTCGCCGAGGATCGCCCCCCCGGTGAAGGGGCTGTTGGGATCCACCGCCAGGATGGCGACCCGACGTCCCTGACCGCGCCAGAGCGCCGTCAGCCCGTCGGCGATCGTGCTCTTGCCGCTGCCCGGAGGACCGGTCAGGCCGATGATCTGGCTCTCCGTCGCCTGAGCGGCCGCCCGCTCCGCGAGCAGCTCCTGGATCAGGTCTTCGGTCCCCGCCTGGCCCATCTCGATCGCTGAGATCGCTCGGGCCAGAGCTCGGGTGTCACCCGCCCGCAGTGCGCCATCTTTCACGGCGACCCATGGTAGGGAGGGCACGCCGGACCCGGTCACGAGCCGAAGGGCGCCACACGAGAGGGGCTTGTCCCCACCGCTGATGACAGCCTCGTATCCGGACGCAAGTTGAGCAACATCCCAGCCTGTGAAGTTGCTCAGCGGCGCACCCCGAACTGGACCGAGTTCAAGCCAACCCGCCCTCGCGAGTCAAGCCGACTCGCACACAACAGCGTGTCCGGCTAGGCCCACCGAGCAATCATCAAACTGAGCCGGAGAAGGGAGACGGCGGGACTGAGGAAACTCTCAGGCTGAGCCTGGACTGAGTGTCGAAAAGCCTGTTAAACATGCAGATATCTGCGACAGAAGCTAGGCTGAACCGAGTCGCCCATCCATCCTCTCGGAGGCCCGCCATGAATCCCAAGGTCACTCGTTCCGGAGCGTCGGTTCCCCATTCCGGCTGGTACCACAACGCCGGCTCCCACGACCACAAGGTGACGCTCACCCTGTGGCAGGGAGAGACATTCCCACTCTGCTGCCATTGCAGCGAACCGACGGTGTGGGAGCTGACCGCCCTGCGCCGGTGAGCGCCGCCTACTCCCCTCTTTCCGCTGGCGCTAGGACCCGGCTCGCTGCCCTCCTCCGGGGGGGCGGCATCAGGGACCGCCTGGGCCGCCAGCTGGACGGGCCACCCAGCCCCTCCTCAGCGGTGGTCGGTGGCCCTCGGTACCGGGGTGAAGAGGCCGCGCTCCTCCAGGTGTCCGTTGATGCGCAGGAAGCGGGCCATGGCGTCCATCTGCGCCTCGAGCGTCTCCCGTCCCTTCTGGCTCAGCTGGTAGGGGCGGCGCCGCCCCTCGACCGGGAGCGCGACCACCAGCCCGTACGCCTCAAGCCTGGACAGGGCTCCGTAGAGCGTCCCCGGGCCAAGGGTGATCCCAGCCTGCTTGCGCGCCTCCTGGACGATGGCGTAGCCGTGGCGGGGGCCATCGGCCAGGGTCGACAGCACCAGCAGCCCGGGGTCTCGCCAACTCGGTCGTCCAGGTTGTTTCACGCGCGATCTCCGAACTCGAGGCGGCTCCGACCTTCGCCAATACATGGCCCGATGTATCGTAACAAAGTGCATCCCTCTGCGATGCAACAGGACGGGACTCAGTCGGGCTAGCTGAGGAGACGCTTGGCGATCACCAGCCGCTGGATCTGGTTCGTCCCCTCGTAGATCTGGGTGATCTTGGCGTCCCGCATCATCCGTTCCACTGGGAACTCGTTGATGTAACCATAGCCGCCCAGCACCTGGACCGCATCCGTGGTGACTCTCATGGCACTATCCGACGCCGCCAGCTTGGCCATCGCCGCCAGCTGGGTCATCTTCGGCTCCTGGGCGTCGACCGCCCGGCAGGCCTCGTGGGTGAGGCAGCGGGCCGCTTCGACCTGGGTCGCCATCTCGGCGAGCATGAACTGGAGCCCCTGGAATTCGGCGATAGGCCGGCCGAACTGGTGGCGCTGCTTGGCGTAGGCGACGGCTTGGTCCAGGGCGCCGGCGGCGATCCCGAGCGCCTGGGCTGCGATCTGGGGCCGCGAGCGGTCGAGCACCCCCATCGCGATCTTGAAGCCATCCCCCTCCTCGCCCAGCCTGCGGGACAGAGGAACCCGGCACCTGGAGAAGACCAGCTCGCCGGTGTCGCTGCCCCGGATCCCGAGCTTGCCATGAATGGGGTGTCGCTCCAGGCCGTCGGAGGTGCCGTCGACCAGGAAGGCGGAGATGCCCCGGGCCCCCTGGTCGGGGTCGGTCACGGCGAACACCACCACCAGGTCAGCGACGGTCCCGTTGGTGATCCAGGTCTTGACCCCATCCAGGACGTACTCCTCGCCCTCGCGCTTGGCCCTGGTCGTCATCGAGGCCGGGTCGCTACCGGCGTCGGGCTCGCTCAGGGCATAGGCGGCGATCCTCTGGCCGCTCGCCAGCTGGGGCAGGAACTCGCGCTTCTGCGCCTCGCTCCCGCCAAGGAGGATCGGGTAGCCACCCAGCCCCTGGACCGCCAGCAGGAGGGCCGAGGTGGCGCAGACCCTGGCGATCTCCTCCACCGCCAGAGCCAGGGTCAGGGCCGACCCGGAGAGCCCCCCGTACTCGGGCTCGAAGGCGATCGCGAAGATGTCGTGCTGGCGGAACAGCTCGACCACGTCCCAGGGGAACTCGGCGCTGCGGTCGATCTCCGCTGCCCGAGGAGCGATCTTGGCCAGGGCCAGCTCGCGCACCTGGGCGCCTATCGCTTGGAGGTCCTCGCGCACATCGGTTGCCATCGACCTTCCTCCGGAAAATGCCGGCCGGTCGGGCAGCCCGACCGGGCGATTGTAGGCAGGCGCGAGGGGCCGCCCGGGGCTAGGCCACCTCGACCAGGGTGGCCTCGCCCTGGGCCGTGCCGGAGCAGATGGTCGCCGCGCCCAGCCCTCCCCCCTGGCGCCGCAGCTGCATCACGCAGGCGGCCAGGATCCGGGCCCCTGAGGCGCCGACCGGGTGCCCAACCGCGATCGCCCCGCCGTTGGGGTTGACCTGGGCCAGGTCCAGCTCGAGCATCCGCGAGCTGGTGATCACCACCGAGGCGAAGGCCTCGTTGATCTCGACAACCTTGAGGTCGGGCGCGCTCACCGCGCCACCAGTCTTGTCGAGCGCCCGCTCCAGCGCCAGGGCCGGGACGGTCGCCAGGTAGGGGTGCTCCGCCGCCGACTCGCCGTATCCCACCCACCTAGCCAGGGGCTCGATCCCCAGAGCCAGGGCCCGGCCCCGGCTCATGATCACGATGGCGGCCGCGCCGTCGTTGATCCCAGGGGCGTTGCCGGCAGTCACGCTGCCCTCGGGGCCGCCGAAGACGGGTCGGAGCGCGGCCAGCTTGGCCAAGGTGGTGTCGGGTCGAGGCTGCTCGTCCCGCTCCACCAGCACCAAGCCGGACTTGGCGCTCACCTCGAAGGGGGCGAGCTCATCCGCCAGCAGCCCCTGGTTCCGGGCCGCCTCGTAGCGCTGCTGGCTGAGGAGGGCGTAGCCGTCCTGCTCCTCCCGACTGACCCCGAGCTCGGCCGCGACCTCGGTGCCGTGGTCGCCCATCGGCACCTGGTCGATCGGGCAGGTGAGGCCGTCCCAGAGCATCGAGTCGTAGAGGGTCAGGTTGCCCATGGCCACCCCGCGCCGGACCCCAGGAAGGAGCATCGGCGCCTGGGACATCGACTCCATCCCCCCGGCGACCACCACCTCGGCCTCGCCCGCCCGGATCAGGAGTGCGGCCAGGTTGACCGCCTTGAGCGAGGAGGCACAGACCTTGTTCACGGTCAGGGCGGAGGTGGTCGCCGGGATCCCCGCCTTGAGCGCCGCCTGCCGGGCCGGGATCTGGCCCTGGCCGGCGGTGATGACCGTGCCCATGATGCACTGGTCGACCTCGGCGGGGTCGAGCCCGGCCCGCTCCAGGGCGACCCGGATGGCGTGGGCCCCGAGGTCGACCGCCGGCACCGAGCTCAGCGAGCCCCCCAGCTTGCCGAAGGGGGTGCGGGCCGCCGCCACTATCACCGGGTCCCGGTCGCTCACCAGTTCATCGTATACCCGAGCTGCGCCCGGGCCGACCGGCTCAGCTCGGCGGCTGGTCGAGCAGCTTGGAGACGGAGCCCCCGGAGCCGAGCAGGTGGGAGGCGATGATCAGGCGCTGCACCTCAGACGTCCCCTCGCCGATCTCATTGATCTTGACGTCGCGGTAGTAGCGGGCGACCGGGAGGTCCTCGATGAAGCCCGCCCCGCCGTGGATTTGGATCGCCTGGTTGGCGCACCAGGTCGCGGTCTCGGAGGCGTGGAGCTTGGCCATGGCGGCAAACCTCCCGGCCGGCCGGGACTGGTCGATCAGGGCGCCGGCGCGCCAGACCATGAGCCGGCTCAGCTCGATCTGGGTCGCCATGTCGGCCAGCTTGAGCTGGGTCGCCTGGAAACGGCTGATCGGGCGCCCGAACTGGCGCCGTTCCTGAGAGTAGCCGAGCGAGGCGTCGAGGCAGGCCTGGGCCAGCCCCACCGCCAGCGCCGCGATCGCGACCCGGCCCGCCTCCAGCGCCTTGAAGAACTGCCCCAGGCCCCCGCCCTCACGCCCCAGCAGGTTGGCCCCGGGCACCCGGCAGTCGACGAAGCTCAGCGCCCGGGTGTCGCTGGCGTGCCAGCCCAGCTTCCGGTAGGGGGGTGCCACCTGGTAGCCGGGAGTGCCCTGCTCGACCAGGATCGCGCTGATCCGGCTTCGCCCCGCCTCCACCCCGGTGACCGCAGTCAGGGTCACCCCCGCCGTGAGCTCGGTCCCGGAGTTGGTGATGAAGCACTTCGCGCCGTCGATCACCCACTCCTCGGCCTCGCGCCGGGCCCGGGTCTTGGTGCCACCCGCGTCGGAGCCCGCCTCCGGCTCGGTCAGCCCGAACGCCCAGAGCCGGCGGCCGGCGCAGAGGTCGGGAAGGAGCCGCTCCTTCTGCTCCGGGCTCCCGAAGTAGAAGATGGGGGCGATCCCGAGGGAGACGGCCGCCTCCAGGGTGATCGCCAGCGACGCATCGGCGCGGGCGACCTCCTCCAGGGCGAGCAGGTAGCTGACGAAGTCGGCCCCGGCCCCGCCGACCGAGGCTGGGAAGGGCAGGCCGAAGAGGCCCAGGTCGGCCATCTGGGCGACCAGGGGGTAGGGGAACTCCTCCCGCCGGTCCCAGTCCGCCGCCTGGGGGGCGACCACCTGGCTCGCGAACTCACGGCAGGTCTGGCGGATGGCCGTCTGCTCTGGGCTCAGCTCGAAGCTCAGGCCCATCGGCGGCTAGGCGGTCCGGGCGACCCCGAGCCGGTCCCGGACCAGCTCGACGATCTGCTCGATGGTTTCGGCGACGGCGACTCCGGCCTCCTCCAGGGCGGCCACCTTGGACTGGGGGCTGCCGCTGGTTCCGCTGATGATCGCCCCGGCGTGGCCCATCCGCTTACCGGGCGGGGCGCTCCGCCCGCTGATGAAGCCCACCACCGGCTTGGGGTATCCCTGGCCGATCAGCTCGGCGGCCCGTTCCTCGTCGGAGCCGCCGATCTCGCCCGCCAGGACCACCAGGTCGGTCTCGGGATCGGCGGCGAAGAGCCCGAGCACATCTGAGAAGCTGAGCCCGAGAACCGGGTCGCCACCGATCCCGACCGAGGTCGACTGGCCGTGCCCCTGGCGCGCCAGCGCCTGGATGATCTCGTAGGTCAGGGTCCCGGACCGGGAGACGACCCCGACCCGTCCCGGGTTGGCGATGTGGTTGGGGATGATCCCGACCTTGGCCCGCTCCCCCGGCGACATCAGCCCCGGGCAGTTGGGTCCGACCAGCAGGCAGCCGCGCTCGCTGACCACCGCCCGGGCCCGGATCATGTCGTTGACCGGGATCAGCTCGGTGATGCAGACGATCAGGGCGATCCCCGCCTTCGCCGCCTCCATGATCGCGTCGGCGGCGAAGGCGGGCGGGACGAAGACCCCCGCGGTGTCGGCCCCGGTCGCCCGGGCCGCATCGGCGACGGTGTCGTAGACCGGAAGGCCAAGGTGCTGGTCCCCGCCCTTGCCGGGCGAGACCCCGGCAACCACCTGGGTGCCGAAGTCGAGCATCTGCTGGGTGTGGAAGGAGCCCTCGCTCCCGGTCATGCCCTGGACCAGGACCCGGGAGCCGCGGTTGAGGAGGATGCTCAGCTCAGGCCCCCCCTTCGGCCGCGACCAGCTCGACGATCTTGCGAGCGGCCTCGGGAGCGGACACCGCCGGGGTGATCCCGGCCGCCTCGAGGAGTTGGCGGCCCTCCTCCTCCCTGGTCCCGGTCATCCGCACGACCAGGGGCAGGGTCAGGCCGAGGTCGTCGCGGGCGTCGATCAGGCCCCGAGCCACCTCGTCGCCCCTCGTGATCCCACCGAAGATGTTGACGAACACGCCCTTGACCGCCGGATCCAGCAGGAGCATCTCCAGCGCCCGCTTGACCACCTCCGCCTTGGCCCCGCCGCCAATGTCGAGGAAGTTGGCGGCGGAACCGCCATGCTGCTTGACCAGGTCGAGGGTGTTCATCACCAGGCCGGCCCCGTTGCCGATGATGCCGACGCTGCCGCCGAGATGGACGTAGGTGAGTCCCCGGCGCCGGGCCTCGACCTCGAGGGGGTCGTCGCCGCTGGTGGCGGCCGAGGCGTCCGGTCCCAGCTCCCGGACCAGGTCCTGGTGGCGGAACTCCGCGTTCTGGTCGATCTCGATCTTGGCGTCACCGGCCACCACCTGCCCGGAGGCGGTCACCACCAGGGGGTTGATCTCGCAGAGGCTGGCGTCGAGCTCCTGGGAGAGCCGGAAGAGGCGCTCGACGACCGGCACTAGCGCCGCCAGGTAGCGGGCCTTAGGCAAGGTGGTGTCGCCCCCGACGGCGGCCAGCGCCCTCAGGGTCAGCTCGCGGATCTCGAAAGCCTGGGGCCCGGCGAACGGATCGGGCCAGAGCTTGGCGATCCGCTCCGGGTGCTCCTCGGCCACATGCTCGATCTCCATCCCCCCGGCGAAGGAGAGGATCACCACCATGCCCTGGCGATCGCGGTCCACGGTCACCCCGAGGTAGATCTCCTTGGCGATCTCGAGGGCCTCCTCGCAGAGCACGGCGGGCACGGTGTAGCCGTGGATCTCCATCCCGAGGATCGCCGCGGCAGCGGCATGGGCCTCGGCCGGGGTCAGGGCCAGCTTGACCCCGCCCGCCTTGCCCCGGCCCCCGACTGGGACCTGGGCCTTGACCACCACCCTTCCCAATTCCCCGGCCGCCCGCTCCGCCTCCTGAGGCGAGCGGGCAAGCAGTCCGGTCGGGCACTCGATCCCGACTCTGCGCAGGCGCTCCTTGGCCTGGTGCTCGAGCAGCTTCACCGCCGCCTCCCATGGGTCGGACCGTCCGGCCGCCGCCTCGTCTCCCCCAGTTTAGGTGCACCTCCCCGGGGCCCGGCTGAGCCGGGGTCAAAGGGGCCTCAGAGCGGGATGTTGCCGTGGCGCCGGCGGGGGGCCTCGACCTGCTTGGTGCGGGCCATCCGCAGGGCTGCGACCAGGGCGGGCCGGGTGTGCCTGGGCTCGATGATGTCGTCGAGATATCCCCGCTCCGCCGCCAGGTAGGGGTTGGCGAACTGCTCGCGGTAGGAGGCGATCAACGCGTCCCGGTCGACCATCGCCTGGCCCCGGCGGGGACGGCCCAGGAACTGGACGGCGCCCTCGGCCCCCATCACGGCGATCTCCGCCATCGGCCAAGCGGCGTTGTAGTCGGCGCCGATGTGCTTGCTGCACATGACGTCGTAGGCACCGCCGTAGGCCTTGCGGGTGATCACGGTCAGCTTGGGCACGGTCGCCTCGGCGAAGGCGTAGAGCAATTTGGCGCCGTGACGGATGATTCCGCCGTACTCCTGCTCGGTACCGGGGAGGAAGCCGGGGACATCGACGAAGGTCACCAGGGGGATGTTGAAGGCATCACAGAAGCGAACAAAACGTGCGCCTTTTGTGGATGCGTCGATGTCGAGCGCACCGGCCAGGTGGCGCGGCTGGTTGGCCACCACCCCGATGCTCTCGCCGTCGAGACGGGCGAAGCCGACGACCAGGTTGGGTGCGAAGAGCGACTGAACCTCGAGAAAGTTGCCGTCGTCGACGACCCGCCGGATCACCTCACCCATGTCGTAGGGGATGTTCTGGCTCTCGGGGATGATCTCCTGCAGCTCGGGGTCGGCCCGGTCGACGGGGTCGGCGCTCTCCTGGAGCGGCGGCGCCTCCCAGCTGTTCTGGGGCAGGAAGGCGAGCAGCTCGCGGACCTGGAGGAAGGCCTCGTCCTCGGTCCTGGCCTCGAAATGGGCGACCCCGCTGCGCTGCGAGTGGATGTCCGCACCCCCCAGCTGCTCCTGGTCGACGTCCTCGCCCGTGGTGACCCGAACCACGTCGGGGCCGGTGATGAACATGTAGCCGACCTGGCGGACCATGAAGGTGAAGTCGGTGATCGCCGGGGAGTAGACGGCGCCCCCGGTGCAGGGACCGGCGATGATCGAGAGCTGGGGCACGACCCCGCTCGCGCGCACGTTGCGATAGAAGATGTCGGCGTAACCGGCGAGAGCGACCACCCCCTCCTGGATCCGCGCCCCGGCGCTGTCGTTGATGCCGATCACCGGCGCGCCGGTGCGCTCGGCCAGGTCCATCACCTTGCACACCTTCTCGGCGAACGCCTCGCCCAGGGAACCGCCCATGAAGGAGGC
>DATDII010000005.1:0-11779 GCA_036521135.1 Candidatus Dormiibacterota bacterium
TCTTCGAGCACGTGCCCGAGCGAGCCCTGGTCATCGTGGCCCACCCCGACGACTGCGACTTCCTGGCCGCGTCGGTGCTGTCGGCCTGGTGCCGCCAGGGTTGCTCCGGGGCCATCTGCCTGGTCACCGACGGCGACGCCGGGAGCGATGACCCGACGATCCCCGCCGGGGAGCTGAGCCGGATCAGGTTGGCGGAGCAGCGGCTGGCCGCGGCCCATCTCGGGGTCACCGACGTCCGCTGCCTCGGCTACCCCGATGGGGTGCTCCAGAACACCCTGGCCGTCCGCCGCGACCTGGTCCGGGTGATCCGGGAGCTGCGTCCCGAGGCCGTGATCACGATGGATCCCCAGAACCGCTGGTTCGGGCGCGGCTACCTCAACCACCCTGACCACCGGGCCGCCGGGGATGCCGCCCTCGACGCCGTCTTTCCCAGCGCCCGGGACGCGCGCGCCTTTCCGGAGCTGCTCCGCGACGAGGGCCTCGAGCCCCACAAGGTCCGCTTCGTGTTCGTGGGCGCCTCCTCCGACCCGGACATCGCCATCCCCTTGGAGCCCCTGGACCTGGAGAACAAGCTGGGGGCGCTGGGCGAGCATCGCAGCCAGTTCGACGCCAGCGACATGCGCGAGGGCATGGAACGCGGCGCCCGCGAGACCGGGCAGCGGTGCGGTGTCGAGCTCGCCGAGAGCTACCGCTTCTTCGACCTCGTGCCCAATCCCTCGCAGCGGGGGTACGGCAAGGCGATCCAGGAGGAGGCGGCCCTGCGCCAGGCCGAGGTCCTCCCCGAGCCCCCGGAGCCGGCCACCGACTGGGGGTGAGCCCAGGCCGAGGTCAGTAGCGGAGCGGCGGCCCTAGCTCCGTGCCCGCTTGGCGACCGGGCGGCGGCGGTGACCCCCGGGCCGACCATGGGACCGCTTGGGCTCGCGGTCACCCTCGCCGGCGGTGGCCCGGGCGACCTCGGCGCTGACATCGCTGACCACCTGGGCTGAGCGGTTGACCACCAGCGCGGCCACGCTGGCAGCTTCTCCGATCGGGCCGGGGCGGGCCGACTGCTGCCGGAGCCAGCCCCCGAGGACCGAGACGGCCAGACGCCAGGGTCCTCGATCGAGGTACCCGAGTCGGCCCCTGGACGGATGCTCCTGCCTGTCCCTCACCGCCACCAGGAGCTGTCCTCGGCGACGGCGACGCTCGGGCGATGGAGCAGAGTGACCACTCCCAGCGCCAGCACCACCGCGGCCGCGACCAGACCGCTGAAGAGGTCGTAGCCAAACCCGGCCAGCACCACGGCGCCGCTCACCGCCAGCACCACCGCGGGGACCGTCAGGCGAATCGCCAGGTGGGTCAACCTCTGCCGCAGGCCACGGCGGCGCCCGGACTTAGCTCCCTCCGCCGGCAGGCGGCTCTCGGACAGTGCGCCCCACCAGGCCGGCGGGCCCGAAGCCCCCGAATCCGGAGACTGCTGATCCGGCCGACGGCGCGGATCTGAGCCGTGAGGCATTCTCAAGACCTGGTGAGGTACGGAGTCGCCGGGCGGGCGACTGTGACCGAACTAGGATAGCATCCGGTGGCCGCAGTTCCGGGGACGAATCAGGCGCGTCCGGGGAGTCGGTTGGAACTGCTCGAACTGCACCGTCAGATCCTTGGCTGCCGCCGCTGCCAGGTGGCCGGGTTCCTCAGTCATGCCGCTCCCGTGCTCCCGGACGCCCACCGGGCCCGCGTCCTCCTGGTCGGCCAGGCGCCGGGTCGGGTGGAGGAGGGGGTCGGGCGGCCCTTCAGCGGGCGGGCCGGGCGTGAGCTGTTTCGCTGGCTCGAGCGGGCCGGGCTCGGTGACGAGGAGCAGGCCCGCCGAGCGGTCTACCTCACCTCGATCACCAAGTGTTTCCCTGGGCCCGCCCGGGCTGGGTCCGGCGACCGGCGGCCCACCCCCTCCGAGGTCGACCTCTGCCGCGACCACCTCGACCGGCAGCTGGCTTTGATCCGGCCCCGGCTGGTGCTGACGGTGGGCCAGCTGGCCCAGGACCGCTTCCTCGGCCGCATCCCCCTGGACCTCGCCGTGGGCCGGCTCTTCGGGCCGGGTCCTGAGGAGGTCGACCCGGCCCGGGCTCGCCCCGGCCGCCGAGGTCCGCTGGTGCTCCCCCTGCCCCACCCCTCCGGGGCCAGCCGCTGGCTCAACCAGCTAGAGCATCGAGCGCTGCTGGGGCGGGCGCTGGAGCTGCTCCGTGAGCTGCTGAGGGCCTCTTCGGGTCGATGAGATGCCGCGACGCGCCGGTATACTCGGGCCGAGATCTTGGGTGGGATTGACGACCTGGATGGAGCCGGCGCTGAGAGCGCGCCCACCCCTGGGCCAGGGTCCCCAGCCGTCCGGTCCGAGGGCATCGAGGGCGAGGTCATCGCCGAGCCGGCGACGGCGACCGCGCGCTCGGCCGACGACATCCTCGAGCTGATCTTCACCCCAACGCCCAGGGCCAGCCCGGCGGAGCAGGCGGAGCGGACGCTGCGGCGGCCCAAGGCGCTGGTGTACGTCGCGATGAGCAATCGCAGCTTCTACTGGCGCCAGCAGCTGACCAAGTTCGTCCTCGACGAGGGTCGGGTCCCGATCACCCCCTTCATGATGTTCGACTACTACCTGCTCCATACCGTGCCCAAGGAGCTGGTCCGGGAGGCGATGAACAACCTGATCGCCCGCTGTGAGGAGATGTGGGTCTTCGGCTCCCTTTCCCTCGGTCTCAAGGTCCAGGTCGGGATCGCCAAGCGGATGCGCAAGCCGGTCCGCTACTTCGACATCAGCGACCTTCCCTATCGGGTCGTCGGAGTGCCCGAGTCGATCGTCCCCGAGGAGCGCTGACAGCCGCCGACTAGCTTGTGCTGGCGCCGATCCGGGGCACAGGGTCCAGGTCCCCGCCCGGCGCCGGCATGGATCAGAGGCGGCGGACCAGGTCTCGCTCCAGGCTTGCCCGCGCTCTTCCGACGGCGCCCTTGAGCTGCCAGCCGGTGAGCCCCGACTCCAGCTGCCGCGCCAGCGCATAGGCCGCCTTGGTGGCGCGAAGCGCGTCTCCGGGATCAACCCCGGGCGGGGGCTGGAGCTCGGTGAGGGGGACACCCCTGGCCCACTGGTAGACGTACTCGACGAAGTCGAGCGAGGGGCTCCGGCTCTCCGAGAGCCCCCACTCCGCCTCCAGCTCGGCGAGCTCCTTCTGGGCCTGGCGCAGCCGCCGCGCCATCCTCTCCAGCCGGGCGGTCGGCAGCCGCCGCTTCGGGCTCGGCCGGTCGGGGTTGCGATCCTCGGCCGCCAGCATCACCAGGGTGGCGCAGATCTCCTCGTCCTCCATCTGCTCCATCCAGCCCTCGGCGACCGCCTGGGCGACCAGCAGGGTGTTCTCCCCGTAGACGGCGGCCGCCAGGAGCCCGAGCCTGGTTGGCTGATCCCGGACCAGGTGTCCGAGCTGGGCCAGGACGTTGCGATAGGCGTTGAGCTGGGTCCGGTACTCGTGCTCCCTGGCCGCCGCGGCCGCCTCCGCTCCCGCCAGGCCGGCCTCGATCTCGCTGATCTCCCGGCGGCAGGCCTGGTGGTCGGGGAGGAGGGGGCAATTGGGGCAGGGGGAGGCGCCCAGCCGGCGCTCCTCCTGGTGGATGACCCGGCGCAGGCGCTCGAGCCGGCCGGCGGGGTCCTGGGTGCCGTCGCCGAAGCGCCCCCGGCGGCGGTCACGAAAGTGGCGCCGGCGGAGCTGACGCGACTCCTCGCGGGCTGCCTCCAGGCCCTGGCGGGCGCCCTGGAACTGGGTCAGGGTCCGCTCGGTGCAGGGCACCCGGGGGTGGCGGAAGCGGTGGCGGCGGAGGTCGGCCAGCCGGGCTTCCAGGTTGGGGCGGCGATCCCGGAGGTTGTCCAGGGCGCGGATCCGCTGGTACTGGCCAAAGGACTGCTCGAGCAGGGCCTCCGCCTCGGCCGGGCTGTGCCGGCGGAGCAGGTTCAGGGTCATGTTGTAGGTGGGGGCGAACTTGGACTCGACCGCCATGTCGTTGCCGAGCAGGGTCTCGCAGATGACGCCGAGGTCGACCTCGGGGTCGCGCAGGATGACGCCGTGGCCGAGCGAGTCGATCCCGCGCCGCCCGGCCCGTCCCAGCAGCTGGGCGAGCTGGCCGCTGCGCAGGGCGGCGAAGCCCTGGCCGTCGAACTTGGTGAACGTGGAGATGACGCAGGCCCGGGCGGGCATGTTCAGCCCCAGGGCCAGGGTCTCGGTGGCGAAGACCACCTTGAGCAAGCCCCTTTGGAACAGTGCCTCGATCGTCTCCTTGACGTAGGGCAGGAGGCCGGCGTGGTGCATGGCGATGCCGCGCCGGAGCAGGTCCATCGAGAGCGAGCGGACGTAGAGCTCGGCCTCGTCTTGGTCCTCCACCTGGGCCAGCCGCTCCGCCAGGACCTCGTCGATCTGGAACTTCTGCTCGAGCGAGGTGAAGTCGACCCGATGGGTGCTGCACCGGGCCAGAGCCTCCCGGCAGCCGCGCCTCGAGAAGATGAAGTAGATGGCCGGGAGCATGTCGTGCTCCGCCAGCTGGTCGAGGATCCGGAGCATGTCGTTCTCCGAGGCCCAGGCGAGCCGGCTGCCCCCCAGGCGGCGGTCGCCGCCCCGCTCCTGCTGGGCCCGCTCCAGGGTCGACCGGTCGAGCCGCCCCTCGGGGTCGAGCAGGGGCAGGAGCCGGTTGCGGATACCGAGCCAGGTGCGCAGCTCCACCGGTCGCTCCTGGCGGACGACGACCGCCATCGGGCCTCGGCGCTCGGTCATCCAGGCGGCCACCTCGTCGACGTTGGTGATGGTCGCTGAGAGGCCGATGAACTTGATGTGGGCGGGCGCCTGGACGATCACCTCCTCCCAGACCGTCCCCCTTGGGTACTCGTCGATGTAGTGGACCTCGTCGAGGACCACCCAGGAGACCCGCTCCAGCGAGAGCGGGTCGTCGTAGACCAGGTTGCGGAGGATCTCGGTGGTCATCACCACCACCTTGGCGAAGGGCCGGATCGAGGTCTCGCCGGTGACCAGCCCGACGTTGGCCTCCCCGTAGCGCTGGCAGAGGTCGCCGAACTTCTGGTTGGAGAGGGCCTTGAGCGGGGAGGTGTAGAGAACCCGCTCGCCCTTGCCCGGGCCACTCCCCTCGAGGCAGCGCCAGATCGCCCACTCGGCGACCACCGTCTTCCCGCTCGAGGTGGGCGCGCTCACCAGAACCCCCTGGTGCCGCTCCAGGGCGGCGATCGCCTCCCGCTGGAAGGGGTCCATCGGGAAGGGAAGCGTGGCCTGGAACTCCTCCAGGCCGGGGGTGACCTCCGCCTTCAAGCGCCGGGGGGCGCCGGGAGCGCGGCCGGGGCGGTCCCGCGGCCCCGGTTGGTCCGGCGCCAGGCGTAGATCAGCAGGGGGACCCCGATCAGGAGGACCCCGAGCGAGGTCAGCTGGGCCTGCTTGAGGCCGAAGGCGATCACCGGGACGTTGACCGGGTTGCGCAGGAAGAAGATGCCGATCTGGGTGATCGGATAGAGGACCATGTAGACGATCCCGACCACCCCGTCGGCCACCCCCCTGCGCCGGAGGTAGATCAGCAGCCCGAGGACGAGGAGGATGACCAGGGCCTCGTAGGCGGCGGCCGGCTGGTAGGCGACCCCGAGCCGGGGGGCGAAGCTGTTGGGGTTGGTGTAGGCGGTCGCCCAGGGCAGGTTCGAGGGGTAGCCGAGGATGTCGCCGTTGATGATGTTGCCGATCCGCCCGATCGGCTGGCCGATGGCGGCGAAGAGGACGCCGGCGTCGAGGAGGACCCAGAAGTTGACCTTCTCCCGCCAGGCCATGAAGAGCAGGGTGGCGCTGCCGAGCAGGATGGCCCCGAAGAAGGCCATCCCGCCCTGCCAGACGGCGAAGGTCTCCGCCGGATGGGTGAAGTAGTAGGCGGCCCCGGACTGGAGGTCGTAGAAGAGCCGGCCGCCGACCAGGCTGGCGATGATGGTCCAGAAGGCGATCCAGCCTGCCTGGCTCCGGGAGATGCCATGGCGCTCGACGTAGGGGAGGGCCACCTCGAGCCCGACGATGATCGCCACCGCGTAGCCCACCCCGTACCAGTGGATCGCCAGGGGGCCGAGGTGGAAGACCGGGTCGATGCCGATCTTGATGATTCCGACCAGGGGGCTCATGCCTGAATCAACTCGATCTCCTGGTGGGTGAGCAGGGCCTCACCCCGGCCGCCATCCTCGGCGACCCAGTTGGCCACCTTGTTGAGCATCTCGTCAGCGTGGCGGCGGTCGTTGCTGACGCAGGTGATCCCGATCACCGCCCGCTGCCAGGAGTCGAGGCCGTCGACCTCGGCGGCGGCCACGTTGAACTGGCGGCGGACCCGGTGGGTGAGCGAGCTGACCACCTGGCGCTTGGCCTTGAGCGACTGGCTCTGGGGGATGTGCAGGGTCAGCACCAGGCTGCCGATCACCATAGTTCAGCCCACCTGGCGCAGCATCTGCACTGCCACGTTCTCGCGCCGCTCCTGGGCCACCGTCGTGGTCGCCCCGTGGCCCGGGTAGATGACCGTGCTCTCGGGCAGGGTGAGGAGTCGGGAGAGCACCGAGACCAGCTGCCGGGACACGTCGACGTCGGGCAGGTCGGTCCGGCCGATGCTGCCCTGGAGCAGGGTGTCGCCGCTGAAGAGGTGGTTGGCCACCCGGAAGCAGAGCGAGCCGGCGCTGTGCCCGGGGGTGGCGATCACCTCGACCTCGAAGTCGCCAAAGGCGAGCCTGTCACCGTCGGATAGATAGCGGTCGGCTGAGCGGAGGTAGGCCTTGGCGTCGAGCAGGCTGAGCGCCGTCTCCCCGCCGAGGGCGGCCTTGACCTCCTCCTTGGCGCCGGCATGGTTGCGGTGGCCGTGGCTGCAGCAGATGTGGCGCACGCTCAGGCCCTGGCACTGGGCGATGATCTTGTCGGGGTCGGCGCCGGGATCGATGACCACCGCCTCCTTGCTCCTGACGCAGGTGACCAGGTAGCAGTTGGCCTCCGCGGTGCCGTTGACCCGAACCCTCGAGATCTGGAGCGGGGGGCGGCGTGGCTCCGGGGTCAGCCGCGCGCCTCGCGCTGGTCCACGATCTTCTGGCGGAGCGCCTCCAGCTGCTCGAACTCCTCCATGGCCGGCTTGGGCATCCGCTGGTAGGAGTGGGGGAACTTGGCGTGCTGGAGGGCGGCCAGGAGGATCTCGACCTCCTCGTCCCCGAGCCGGTAGAGGTGGCCGTGCGGCACCGGGATGCTGGGGATCTCCGAGACCAGCACCGGCCCCCGTCCCTCCGGCTCCTGCTCGTCATCGAGCAGGGGCGTCACCGCCGACCGGGGCCGGAGGGAGAGCGGCTCGTTCGCGGTCTCGGGGTGGTTGGGCGAGGGCACCTTGGTGGGCTGGAAGAGCTGAGCGGATCCGCTCAGGCTGGCGCGCTTGAAAGCCATCTCAGTGAGCCTCCCGGGACAAGACCGCCTCGGCCAGCTGGCGATAGGCCGCGGCGCCGTCTGACTCGCTGGCGTACTGCAGGATCGACTGACCCGCCAGCGGGCACTCGGCAAAACGAATGCTGTCCGCCACCTGGAAGGGGTAGACCAGGTTGCCAAAGTGCGATTGGACGTCGTTGAGGACCTCGTTGGCGTGCACCGTCCGACCCTTGTGGATCGTGGGCAGGATTCCGTGGATGCGCAGCCGGGGGTTGAGCTTGACCCGGACCCGCTCGATGGTGCGCTGGAGCTGCTCCATGCCCTTCATGCCGAAATACTCGCACTGGAGCGGGATCACCACGTCGGTGGCGGCGACCAGGGCGTTGATGCAGAGCAGGCCCAGGGAGGGCGGGCAGTCGATGATGACGTAGTCGTAGTCGGGCAGGATCGGGGTCAGCTTCTCGAGCAGCACCGACTCGCGGCCGATCTCGGTGACCAGCTGCAGCTCGGCCCCGGCCAGCTCCACGTTGGAGGGCAGGAAGTCGACCCCCACCCCGGGCGAGTGGAGGCGGACGTCCGCGGCCGCCACCTGGTGTTCGCAGAGCATGTCGTAGACGGTGACCCGAAGCTCGTCCGGGTGGGCCACGCCCATGTTCACCGTCAGGTGGCCCTGGGGGTCGAGGTCCACCGCCAGGACCCGCACACCGCGCTCGGCGAGGGCGCTGGCCAGGTTGACCGCGGTCGTGGTCTTGCCGACGCCGCCCTTCTGATTGGCAACGGCCAGGATCTGAACGCCGGCGGGCTTGTGGTTGTTGGAGGGCATTTGCGGGAACGGACCTCGGCTGAGCAGCAAGCCTTCTGGAGGGCCGGCATTGTGGCAGCCTGTCGGTATCATATGGCGGCCCGCAGCACCTAAGGGAGAGAACGGTCATCCCCGCTCCGGAACGCGAGACCGGGCAGCTCCGGCCCGAGTCCTGGCAACTGACTAGGTGTCTCCCCGACCCTCGCATTCGCGCTCTTGCGGATAAGGAGAACGACAGCCGTGGCTGAAGTTGGCGAATTCCCCAAGTCCAAGATCCAGGCTGCCGAGGAAGCGGTCAGCCTGGCCCTGGCCAGCCGCTGGCAGGACGCCCTCGCCCTCAACGACGACCTGCTCGAGCGCTTCGGCGCCGACGAGGACACCTCCAACCGGCGGGGCAAGGCCCTGCTCGAGCTGGGCCGCCTCGACGAGGCGGAGGCCGCCTACCAGGCGACCCTGGCGGTGAATCCGGGCAACCAGATCGCCCGCCGCCAGCTGGGCAAGCTGGCCGAGCGGCGGGCGGCCAAGGGTCAGGTGGCGCCGGTGTCGGCCTCGGTCGACGTGGCCGTCTTCACCGATGAGCCGGGCAAGTCGGCGATCACCAAGCTGATCCTCGCCGAAGGGGTGGACGCCAGCCAGGTGGCCCCGGGCGACCCCATCAACGTTGAGGTATGCGAGGACCAGGTCACCGTCCGGACCCTGCGCGGTGTCGACCTGGGCGGCGTCGAGCCCCGGCTCTCCCAGCGGATGCTCAAGCTGAGCCGGGGCGGCAACCGCTACGCCGGGGCGGTCACCCACGTCGACGGCGCCGGGGTCCAGGTCATCCTCCGCGAGGTCTACCAGGCCCCCGAGCTGGCGGGCACCAACTCCTTCCCGGTGCGCAAGGTCCGGGAGATCAGCTACCGGCCCTATGCCAAGGAGCCGGTGATCCCCCGCGACGAGGAGCCCCCGGTCACGGTCGACGACGACGACGATCCGCTCACGGTGACCGCCGACCCGGTCGCCGACGACCTCGACGAGGGGCTGGGCGAGTTCGAGGAGTCGGCCGACGAGGCCGAGCCCGACGACGTCGACGAGGACGTGCGACCCGAGGACGAGTACTAGGGCGCTGCTCCGGCGACCGCCTCCCTAGCGGACCGGGGAAGGCTGGTCGCTGGGCCAGAGGAGGGGGCGCTCGAAGACCGAACGGAGCACGACCGAGGAGCGGGTGCTGAGGCTGGGATGGTCCTCCCGGAGCCGGGCCAGGAGCTGGGCCAGCTCGGCGGTCGAGGGGACGCGGACCTTGGCCAGATAGCAGTCGTCGCCAGCCACCTCGTGGAGCTCAAGCACGGCCGGCTCGGCCGCCAGGTCGCGCTCGAGACGGGCCCGCTCCTCGGCGTTGCCCTGGGTGCGCAGGGCCACCAGGGCGGCGGTGCCGGCCCCGGCCGGGTCGGGTGCGATCAAGGCGGAGAAGCCGAGGATCGCTCCGGCCGCCTCCAGCTTGTGGACCCGATCGTGCACCGAGGGGGCGGACAGACCGACCCGGTCTCCCAGATAGGCCCAGGTGCTGCGCCCGGCCAGGACCAGCTCTCGGAGGAGGGTGCGATCGATATCGTCCATGGCGGTCAACTATACCTTGGTTCCGATGGCCGTGAGCGTACAATTGGCACGAATTGTTAGGCGGCAGCAGTGTGAGCACGTGAGCATGGCCCGGGCCCGGGCCCAGTTCGCGAACCGGCCCGGGCTGCCTGCCTGGGGAGCCCTGGTGGTCGTCTACCTGCTCTGGGGCTCCACCTACGCCGGAATCCAGGTGGCGATCCGCTACTTCCCCCCGCTGCTGATGTCCGGGAGCCGCTACATCCTGGCCGGAGCGGTGCTCTACCTGGTCGCCGGCCGCCAGGGGGGCTGGCGCCGGCGTCGCTGGCGCTGGGAGCGGCCGAGCCGAAGCGAGGCACTGAGCGCTGGGGTGGTCGGCCTCTTCCTGCTCCTGGGCGGCAACGGGCTGCTCACCCTGGGCGAGCTCAAGGTCCCCTCCGGGCTGGCCTCGCTGATGATCGCCACCGTCCCGCTCTGGATGGCTTTGATCGGGCTCTGCCTGAGGGGCGGGCGCCGCCCTGGGGCGTTGGGCTGGCTCGGGGTCCTGATCGGGCTGGGCGGTGTCGCGGTCCTGGTCGACCCCAGCTCGGGTGGCCACCTCAGCCTCCTCTCGGCGGGCGGGCTGCTGGGCTCGGCCATCCTCTGGAGCATCGGCTCGCTCTACGCCCAGCGCGCACCCCTGGCCCGGAATGTGCTCCTGGTATCGGCGGTGGAGATGGCTGTCGGCGGCATCGGCCTGATGGTGGCCGGGCTGGCCACCGGCGAGGTGAGCCGGGTGCATTGGGCCGAGGTCGGGGCGCCCGCCCTGCTGGCCTACGGCTGGCTCATCGTCGCGGGGTCGATAGCCGGCTTCACCTGCTACACCTACGCGCTCAAGAAGCTGCCGACGGCGACCGTGGCCACCTACGCCTACGTCAACCCGGTGGTCGCGCTGGCGCTCGGCTGGCTCATCCTGGGCCAGGGCCTGACCGCGACCGCCGGGCTCGCGGCGGTCCTGATCACCCTGGGCGTGGTCCTGATGGTGAGCGGCCCCCGGCTCTCCCGGCGGCGAGAACGGACAAGGTCGGTCCCACCGCCCAGCTGACCCGTGCCCCTGCGTGGCTGACATCTGCCCGGCTCTCTGCTGATTCACGAGACCTGCGCTGGGTTGGCAAACTGGGCCGGTTTTGAATCAACCACGACCTCCTGAGGGCGCTGCGACCTCCCCGATAGACTCGTCGGGTGGCGGTGGGATCAGGCCTTGCCCAGTTGGCCGGTTATCCGTTTGAGGTGCGTTACAGCGGGGGCGCGCTCGAGCGAGCCCAGGTTGTCGCCGATGTCGCGGCCAGGTCATACCGTTATTTCAGTCGCCTCTTCTCAGGAATGAAACCCGACATCGCCATCATCGTGGCCGACGAAGCGGATTGGTCCGGTCGTGGTCCGTACGGGTTGCCCTTCTTCCGCGATGACCCTGGCGAGATCCGTCCCGGGATCGTTTTGATGCCATCGGGAGGCGGTGACTTCTGGCGCGGGATTGCGGACGACATCGGTGACGCGTCGCCGCGGGGCTATGCCACCTTGCGCGAGCAGTACCCGGACGGCGCCGGGGGCGTTGACCTGCAGCCTTTCTTCGACCTGATCACCATCCATGAGCTGGGTCACGCTTTCGAGGTGCTCGGGGACCTGCGCCTGCCCACGTTCTGGCTCAGCGAGATCTTCGTCAACCTGGCCATGCACGCCTTCATCGCGACCCACCTGCCGACGATGCTGCCGACACTCGAGACGCTCCCAACGGTGGGGGCGGGGAGCAGAAACCTTGCGGCTCGGATGCGTAGGCACGGATACAGCACCCTCGACGAGCTCCAGGACCACTACACAGGCGGTGACAACTCGATGGATCCGTTGAACTACGTCTGGTTCCAACACCGGTGGCTCCGGCTGGTGGCGAGGATGTTCGCGGTCGACGGTGAGGATGGAGTTGTTCGCTTCTGGGATT
>DATDII010000006.1:0-2875 GCA_036521135.1 Candidatus Dormiibacterota bacterium
GCTGCGCTCAGGGCGGAGTGGCTGGGCCGCGCCGCCTGGATAGGGGAGAGGGTCGTCGCTTGGCAGCCTGGAGGCCTGGTCCGGGGTCGGCTGGCCGGGGTGTCGGATCTGGGCGAGCTCCTCCTCGATACGCCCCGAGGCCGGCTGCCGATCGCGGCTGGTGAGATGACTCGAACCGATACCCCCCAGCTCCGCCGGGCGAAGACCGCCGGATGGTGATCACCGCAAGTTCGGCCAACGGTAGACAGTCAGCCCGATTGCGGTTGCTGTCTCGGAGTTCACCACGAACTCGGGCCGCCTGACTTCCACCTTGACGCCTCTCGGGGTCCCATCTAGGATTGCCTTAAAACCCTGGCCTGACAGGCCTTCACTTCTCCGGCCGCGGATTCAAGGGAAAGCATCTTGCCCACCATCTCTGAAACCTCCCACGAGATCTCCAAGCTCTATGAGTCCGACCACCTGGAACGGCGGGAACGCAATGCCCGGCGCAACAAGATCCTCTTCATCGACCGGCTCCTCAACGAGCTGGAGCAGCTCAACATCGCCGAGGAGGTCGTTGTCCCCGTGCCGCTTCGCAACCAGTGCCGGCGCCTGCTCGGCAAGGAGGGCCACCCGCTGGGTCGGCGTCGGGCCGACGAGGTCGCCATCGCCGAGTGGATGGATGCCCTCTACGACGTCCAGGATGGACTCATGTTCACGATCGGCGACGAGGACGAGTAGGCTAGTCCCCGACTGAGCCGCGCCCTGCGAGGCCCATCAGGCTGATCGTCGGCCCCCATAGCTCAGCGGATAGAGCGCCGGCCTCCGGAGCCGGGTGCGCAGGTTCGAGTCCTGCTGGGGGTACCACAGCAGGTTGCCGTCCAACCCTCTGGCTGCTCCACGAGTAGATAGTGCCGTCAGCGGAGAGCCCTATCTGCTGACGCGGCTTGGCCGTCTGCGCTCCCGGCAGCTCCGGGAGACGGGGTCCGGCCGGCACGCTCTCACCCAAGCCATTGACAGGCATCGATGGGACACGCTACCCTGAGACCGACCCATCGATGACCGTCGATAGGAGGTGAGCCATGACCTGTGACTGCCCATGCGGCCCGTGCGATTGCGGCTGCCCCGGCAGCTGAGCTGGGAGCGGGCCGCTCCCAACGATCACCGAGGGGGTGCGCCCCTCGGGGATCGTTGGGCCACCGTTGCTCAGAGGACGCCATGGTGAGGACGGCTACGCCTGCCCGATTATTCCATCCCCGATGGCCATGCCTCTGATTCGCAGAAGCCTGGCCGAGTTCATCGGCACCGCGTTTCTCCTAGTGGCCATCGTGGGCTCCGGTATCGCGGCCCAGAGGCTGAGCCCGGGTCAGCCCGGCCTTGAACTGCTCGAGGACGCGGCCGCCACCGGCACGGCTCTCGTCGCGATCATCCTCATGGTTGGCCCGGTGTCTGGGGGGCATCTCAACCCCCTGGTCTCGGTGGTCGACGCCGCCTTTGGCGGTCTGCCGGTCGTGGAGCTTCCCTGCTACATCGCGGCCCAGGTCTTGGGCGCCGTCACCGGGGTCGTGGTCGCCAACGTCATGTTCTCCCTGTCAGCCATAAGCATCTCCACCCATCGGCGCTTTGGTGGTGGCCCCTGGCTCGGCGAGGCGGTCGCCACCCTTGGTCTCCTCCTGGTCATCTTCGGCGTCGCCAGGAGCAAGCAGGTGGCGGCCGTCCCCTTCGCCGTCGGCGCCTACATCATGGGGGCCTACTTCTTCACCTCCTCGATGAGCTTTGCCAATCCGGCGGTGACCATCGCCAGGGAGTTCTCCAACTCCTTCGCCGGAATCAGTCCCGGCTCGGTGGGTCCATTTATCGGGGCGGAGCTTGTCGGCGCGGCGGTGGGTTGGCTTGCGATTCGAACCCTGTTTCCCTCGGCGCGGGAGGTCGCCGAGGTGGTGGTGCTTCCCCACGGTGACGCCGGACGCGAGGCCAACGCCTAGTGGCCCCGGCATCCAAGGGGAGTGAGGACGCTGAGCCAAGTACCTGAGGTTCTCTTCGTCTGCGTCCATAACGCGGGGCGCTCCCAGATGGCGGCCGCCCTTCTTGAGCACCACGCCAAGGGCTCGGTTCAGGTCCGATCCGCCGGTTCAGAACCGGCCGACAAGCTGAGTCCGAGTGTCGTTGCCGCGATGAGCGAGCTGGGACTTGACCTAAGTAAGGAGCGTCCCAAGCTCCTTACCGGGGACGCGGTGCGCGCAGTGGATGTGGTCGTGACCATGGGCTGCGGCGACGCCTGCCCCTTCTTCCCGGGAAAGCGCTACCTCGACTGGAAGGTCGAGGACCCCGCTGAAAAGCCGATGGCCACCGTGCGCCGAATTCGTGACGAGATCCAAGAGCGAGTCAAGGACCTCCTTGCCGATCTGGAGGGAGATCCCGCCGGCACATGAGGCGGCGGCCCCAAGTGACCCAGCTGGTTTGCACCGGGTAGCGAAGGCTTCTGGCCACGACGGCGCCTGACTAGCGGACGGACCGCCTCTTCGGCCAAGTGATGCCCTCGCCCGTACCGACGGCTCTCCGCTGCCTGCTGGAGGAGCCGGCCGGGCAGGGCCTGGCCGCTACGGCGTCACCCTCTCGGCGGACCAGACGGCGCCCCCGAGCGCATCCACCTCGGTGGCGGGAAGCAGGATGGTGAGCAAGTCACCCTGTCGGAGCTCGGTCGCACCGTTGGGAGTCACCAGCTGGCGTCCGCGGCGGACCAGCGGATGTCCCGAACCCGATGACCGTGCCACTGCTCTGGCAGGGGCAGGTCGGCGAGACGATACCCGACCAGGGGGTTGCGGGCCGAGGCCCGGTCTAGGGCCGTCTCCTCCGCGGGCTTGGCAGCGGCGCGGCTCGCGGCGTTTTGAGCCCC
>DATDII010000007.1:0-4689 GCA_036521135.1 Candidatus Dormiibacterota bacterium
TGGCGTTCTGGTCGAGCGGGCACGTCTCCCGCTCCGACCTTCTCGGCTACCTCGCCTCCCAGGCGGCCGGGGCCATCCTCGGGGTGGGCCTGCTCCGGCTCTGCTGGGGACGGATCGCGATATCGGTCCAGGACGGCAGGACCACGCCCCACCCGGGAGTGACCCCGATCGCCGCCGTCGGGATCGAGGCCCTCCTCACCACCATCCTGATCCTGACCATCTTCGGCTGCACCTCCTCGGTGAGGACGGCGCGGTGGACGCCGCTGGTGCTCTGGGTGGTGATCGCCCTGTTGGTCTGGCGCGGCGCCCCCTACACCGGCTGCAGCATGAACCCCGCCCGAAGCCTGGGCCCGGACGTCATCAGCGGGCTCTACTCCTCGCTCTGGATCTACCTGCTCGGGCCGATCCTGGGCGCCCTCGGCTGTGCCATCCTCTTCGTCAGGGCGCCCCTCGGCCTGCGCCCGGTCACGGCCAAGCTCTTCCACGACGTCCGCTACCCGAGCGTCCTCGGCACCGAGCTCAGGGCAGGGTCCGGGCGCAGGGCCGCGAGCTCAGAGGCCTAGTTCAGCCTCTCGGGCCAGGCTGGTAGGTGCCGAAGACGACCCGGAGCCGGTTGCAGATCTCGCCCAGGGTGGCCCCGACCCGGAGCGCCTGCGCCATCGGGGGGAGCAGGTTGGCGGTGCCCCCTGCGGCGGCCTCGACGCGGTCAAGAGCCAGGTCCGCCGCCGGCTGGTCCCGCTCCCGGCGGTGGCGGGCGAGCCGCTCTCGCTGAGCCCGCTCCAGCTCGGGGTCGACCCGGAGCAGCGGGATCTCGAGGGGGACCTGATCCTGGAAGCGGTTGACGCCGACGATGACCCGGTCCCCGCTCTCGACCAGCTCCTGGTGCCGGAAGGCGGCCTCCTGGATCTGCTCCTGGTAGTAGCCGTCCTCGATGGCGGCGACGGCGCCGCCGCGGATGTCGACCTCCTCGATCAGCTTGGTCGCCGCCTCGATCAGCCGGGCGGTCAGCTCCTCGACCAGGTGCGAGCCGCCCAGGGGGTCGGTCACCCGGGCGACGCCCGACTCGAAGGCGAGCAGCTGCTGGGTTCTGAGGGCCAGGCTGGCGGCCTGCTCCGAGGGGAGGGCGAGGGCCTCGTCGTAGGAGTTGGTGTGGAGGGACTGGGCGCCCCCGAGGACCGCGGCCAGGGCCTGGAGCGAGACCCGGACCACGTTGTTGAGGGGCTGCTGGGCGGTCAGGGTGGCGCCGCCGGTCTGGGCGTGGAAGCGGAGCTGGCAGCTGCGCTCGTCGCGGGAGCCGAAGCGGCGGCGCATGATCCCGGCCCAGAGGGCGCGGGCGGCCCGAAACTTGGCGACCTCCTCGAAGAAGTCGTTGCCCACGTTGAAGAAGAAGCTGAGCTTGGGCGCGAACCGGTCCAGCTCCAGCCCGGCCCCGAGCGCCGCCTCGACGTAGGCGATGCCGTCGCACAGGGCAAAGGCGAGCTCCTGGGGGGCGGTGGCGCCGGCCTCGCGGATGTGGTATCCGGAGATGGAGATGGGGTGCCAGCGCGGCAGGTTCTGCTGGCAGTAGGTGATCGTGTCGGTGACCAGGCGCATGCTCGGCCGGGGCGGGAAGATGTAGGTGCCCCGGGCGACGTACTCCTTCAGGATGTCGTTCTGGATCGTGCCCCCGAGCCGTTCCGGGGCGATCCCCTCCGCCTCCGCCGCCAGCTGGTACATCAGCAGCAGCAGGCTGGCGGGGGCGTTGATGGTCATCGAGGTGGTGACCGCGTCCAGCGGCAGCCCCCGACAGAGCAGCCTCATGTCGTCGAGGGTGTCGATCGCCACCCCAACCCGGCCCACCTCCCCGGCCGCCTCGGGGGCGTCCGAGTCGTAGCCCATCTGGGTGGGCAGGTCGAAGGCCACCGAGAGTCCGGTCTGGCCCTGCCCGAGCAGGTAGTGGAAGCGCTGGTTGGTGGAGGCGGCCGAGCCGAAGCCGGCGTACTGGCGCATGGTCCAGAGCCGCCGGCGGTAGCCCTCCGGCCCCGCTCCCCTGGTGTAGGGCGGCAGCCCGGGCGGGCTCGGCTCCTCCGCCCCGGGCCCGTACCAGGGGTCGAGCGGCAGCCCCGAGTCGGTCACCTCCTGGGGCGGCGGAGGGGTCTCGCTCACCGGCCCAGGGGCTCCAGCTGACAGAGCTCGGTCAGTACCCCGTGCACCGACTTGGGATGGATGAAGGCGACCTGCCGGCCCCGGGCCCCGGGACGAGGATGCTGGTCGATCAGCTCAGCCCCCCTCGCCCGCCAGACCGCCAGCTCCGCAGCGACGTCGTCGACGAGGTAGGCGAGGTGGTGCAGGCCCTCGCCCCGGCGCTCCAGGAAACGACCCACCTGGGAGTCGGCCCGGGTGCTCCCGAGGAGCTCAAGGCTGGTCGGCCCGAGGTCGAAGAAGACGGCGATCACCCCGTCCTGGGCAACCTCCTCCCTGTCGGCCGGGGGACGGCCCAGCAACACTTTGTAGTGGGCCACGGCCGCCTCGAGGTCGGCGACGGCGAGGCCGACGTGGTCGAGCACGGCCGGGCTGGGATCCGCCGCCACCTGGGCAGTATGACAAGGCGCCAGCGCCTGCTTGGAGGCGGCCTCCCTGGCGCTAGCTGGTCTGCCAGACCCGCAGCGCCCCGGTCCGCTCGAACCCGAGCCGCTCCATCCGGGCCAGGTCCTCGCCCCGCTCGTACCCGACCAGGGGCAGGCCGGGCCAGGTGCGCTCGGCGTGACCGAGGCAGGCCTCGAGCAGGTCCTCGGGGACGGCCTCGGGGAAGACGTTGGAGATCCCGATCGCCCCGTCGAAGCGGCTGGCGATGGCCCCGGCCTCCATCTCCCGATCCTCTCCCACCGCCAGGAAGAGCAGGTCGGGGCTGGCCAGCAGGGGATCGGGGAAGAGGCGGCGGGAGGCCCACTGCGGCGGCGCCCCGTCCCACGCCGTCTCCCAGGCGCCCAGCTGGTCGGGGGAGCGGACGACAAGGACCTGCGTTCGGCTTGGCTCTGTTCGACCAGGACCCTGAGCCGAAGGCCGCCAGATCCACTGCGCCTCGAAGAGGAGGGAGAAGCCCCTGGTGCTGAGCGGCAGGCTGCTGAAGCTGTCCTTGACCGACCAGGGCTCAGCCAGGCTCGAAGCTCGCAGCCGGTCCAGCGCCCCAATCTGGCGCTCGGACCCCTCCTGGTCGAGGGTGATCAGGTTGGGGTAGAGCGGCAGCGTCGCCGAGCCCTGGACCCAGCAGGCCTCCTGGAACTGGGTGGTGAGTCGGTGGGCCCGGCAGACCAGGTCGCACCAGCTGGCGTTGTTGCGGGCCGCCATCAGCGCCCGGGGGTCAAGCTCAGCCATCAGCATGGGCTCGGCAAGGCGTCACGGCTCAGCTCGGGGGCAGGTAGTCGAGGCCCATCGACTCAGCCACCAGGACGGCGATGTCCCGGCTCTCGAGCGGCGCCTCCTGCGAGCTGATCCCCTCGGTGAACATGGTTGCGCAGAAGGGGCAGGCGACCGCCGCCGTGGCCGCCCCCGTCTCCTGCGCCTGGCGGACCCGGACCCGGTTGACCCGCTCGCCCCGGCTCTCCTCCATGAAGAGCCGGCCCCCGCCGGCGCCGCAGCACATGGCCTCGTTGCGGGTCCGCTTCATCTCGACCAGCTTGGCTCCCGGGATCGCCTCCAGCACCCGCCGGGGCGCGTCGTACTCGCCGTTCCAGCGCCCGAGGTAGCAGGGGTCGTGGTAGGTGAGCTCCCCGCCGGGGAGGGGCCGCTTGAGCTCGATCCGACCCTCCTCGAGGAGCTGGGCCAGGAGCTGGGTGTGGTGGATCACCTGATAGTCGCCGCCGAGGTCGGGGTACTCCCGGGCCATGGTGTTGAAGCAATGGGGACAGCTGGCGATCACCTTGCGGACCGAGCGCTCCTTGAGCTTGTCCACCACCTGCTGGGCCTGGGTCTGGAAGAGGTACTCGTTGCCCAGCCGCCGGGCGGGGTCGCCGTTGCAGACCTCCTCCTGCCCGAGGATGGCGAAGCTGACCTTGGCCGCCTTGAGGATGGCCACCGTGGCCCGGGCGATCCCCCAGTTCGACTCGTCGAAGGCGGTGGCGCAGCCGACCCAGTAGAGGTACTCGGCCCCAGGGTTGTCCGCCAGCAGGGGCACCTCGAGGCCGTCCGCCCAGCGCGTCCTGGTGTCGGCCGCCATCCCGAAGGGATTGCCCCGCTGCTCCATCGACTCCAGCGCCGAGCGGGCCTCCTTGGGCAGCCGCGACTCCTCCAGGACCAGGCTCCGCCGCATGTCGACGATGGCAGGCACGTGCTCGATCAGGACCGGGCACTCCTCGACGCAGGCTCCGCAGGTGGTGCAGGACCAGAGCGTCTCCTCGAGGACGCTCCAGTCGAGGAGCTGGCCGTCCTGGGGCGGTGCCTGCAGCGGGCTCGGCTCGCCCAGCTCGGTCCAGGAGCTGGGCGGGGCCGGCTGGTCCCGGGCGGCGGCGTACCAGCCGTCGCGGAGGTCGGTGATGAAGAGCTTGGGCGAGAGCGGCTTGCCGGTGTTGAAGGCGGGGCAGTGGCTCTGGCAGCGCCCGCACTCGGTGCAGGTGGCCAGGTCCAGCTCCTGCTTCCAGGTCAGCTGGTCGACCCGGGCCAGGCCGAAGTGCTCGGCGTGGTCGATGTCCACCTTCTGGAGGTGGCGACCGG
>DATDII010000008.1:0-2505 GCA_036521135.1 Candidatus Dormiibacterota bacterium
CCAGGCGACGATGGCCCACTTCGATCCCCTGAGCTCAGTGCTGATGATGTCCCAGTCCGGGGCCCGAGGCACCTACCAGCAGATCCGGCAGCTGGCCGGGATGCGAGGGCTGATGGCCGACCCCACCGGGCGGATCATCGACATGCCCATCAAGGCCAACTTCTCTGAGGGCCTCGAGGTCCTCGAGTACTTCATCTCCACCCACGGGGCCCGCAAGGGGCTCGCCGACACCGCCCTCCGCACCGCCGACTCCGGCTACCTGACCCGGCGGCTGGTCGACGTGGCCCAGGACGTGATCGTGCGCGAGGAGGACTGTGGCACCACCGGGGGGATCTGGCTCTCCGACCTGAGCGCGGAGGGCGAGCCCTTCATGGAGCGGCTGGCGGGACGGATCACCGCCGCCGACGTGGTCGCTCTGGACGGCAAGACCGTGCTTGGGATGGGGGAGGAGATCACCGATGCCCTGGCTCGCCAGATCGCCGAGCTCGGGGTGCCCCGGGTCAGGGTGCGCAGCGTGCTCACCTGTGGCGCCAAGAGCGGCGTCTGCCGCTACTGTTACGGCCGCAACCTGGCGACGGGCCGGCTGGTAGAGATCGGTGAGGCGGTCGGGGTGATCGCGGCCCAGTCGATCGGAGAGCCGGGGACCCAGCTGACCATGCGTACCTTCCACACCGGCGGGGTCGCCGGACTCGACATCACCCAGGGCTTGCCCCGGGTCGAGGAGCTCTTCGAGGCCCGGATCCCAAAGGGCAAGGCCATCCTGGCCGAGTCGGGGGGTCGGGTCGAGGTGGTCCGGGGTGACACCGGCCGCAAGGTGCGGGTGGTCAGCCACGAGGAGTTCGATGTCACCCATCCCGTCGAGAAGGGGATGGAGCTGGACTCGGCCATCGCCGAGGGCTCGGTGGTGAGCGAGGGCCAGCTGCTGGCGCGCTCGGCCAAGGAGGGCAAGCTGGCCACGGTGATGGCCCGCATCGGCGGCCGGGTAACCCTGGCCAAGGTCGGGCGCTCGGGCGGCGAGATCCGGATCCGCGCCCTCGACGAGGAGGTCAAGGAGTACCCGATCCCCCACGGCGCCCAGATGCGGGTCGGCGACGACGACGAGGTCCGGGCCGGCGACCCCTTGACGGTCGGCTCGATCAGCCCCCAGGAGCTGCTCTACATCTCCGGGCGCGAGGCGGTCCAGGACTACCTGGTCCGGGAGGTCCAGCGGGTCTACCGCTCCCAGGGGGTCGACATCAACGACAAGCACATCGAGGTGATCGTTCGCCAGATGATGCGCAAGGTCAGGGTCGAGTCCGGCGGTGACACCGAGCTCCTGCCCGGCGAGATCATCTCCCAGTGGGAGTACGACGAGGCCAACGCCCAGGTGCTGGCCGAGGGCGGCGAGCCCGCGATCGCGGCGACCGTGCTTTTGGGCCTGATCAAGGCGGCCCTCAACACCTCCAGCTGGCTCTCTGCCGCCTCCTTCCAGGAGACGACCAGGGTGCTGACCGAGGCGGCCATCTCTGGCAAGGTGGACCGGCTCCGGGGGCTGAAGGAGAACGTCATCATCGGCAAGCTCATCCCCGCCGGGACCGGCCTCGACTACTACCGCAAGCTCCGCGAGGAGGCGGTCCGCTACCTCGAGGAGGGCAAGGCCCTACCCGAGGGCGCGGTCGGGGATGAGGCCCAGCTCAGCGACGAGTTCGAGGACGCCGAGGTCGTCCTGCCAACGCTGGACCAGGTCAGCGAGTGAGCGCGGGCCGTCCCGGGCCCGCGCTCGATCCGGCCGGCCCCAGCGAGGGAGTTCCTCCGTCTAGACCCTGACCTTGCGGCCCCGAGGTCAGGGCCGGCGCCAGGCGTACGCCAGGCGGGCGGATTGGGCCGAGGTCGACGCCCGCTCCGGGGCCCGTCAACCACCTCTGGGCGACCGCTTCGGCGACCGTCCCTGGCCGTCCTCCGACCGGCGAAGGCGAGCCTACAATCGCCTCTCCGAGGCTGAAATGGTGGGGGTTACGGGATTGAGGTTGAGCCAGGCGCTCGATCTGGCTGCGCTCGGCGAGGCACGACTGGTGGCGGGCCGGGCCGGGATCGACCGGGAGATCCGCTGGGCCCATGCCGTCGACATTCCGGATCCCCTGCCCTGGGTGGGCTCTGGTCAGCTCCTGCTCACCACCGGCTTCAGCTGGCCCAGCGCAGCCTCCTCGACACCCTGCTGGAGGGCGAGTTCGAGGATTGGGCGCCAAGAGCCCAAGAGCGTTCGTTGTGTTCAGCTCAACGGGACAAGACAAGTTCGGCGTGGGTCGGCGGCGGGAATGCAGCCAATGGGCGCGGCAGGCGCTGATCGGGCGTCGGGGCGAGGAGCCCACGGCCTCAGTCAGGCGGCTGGAGGAGGCGCCGTCAGGGCGCCCGGCCCGACGAGCGAGCTGAGAACGAGTCAAGTTTGACAGTGCCCCGATCCGGCGATAGACTAAGCGTTCGCGCCTCCGGAGGGGCGTCTGCTTGTTCGCGTTTGGCCGTAGCCCC
>DATDII010000009.1:0-11711 GCA_036521135.1 Candidatus Dormiibacterota bacterium
CCTGGCGTTGGCGTAGAGGATGGGAAAGTCGATCTGGTGCTCGTCCGCCCCCAAGTCGAGGAAGAGGTCCTCGATCTCGCGGATCACCTCCTCGATGCGGGCGTCGGCGCGGTCCACCTTGTTCACCACCACCACCACCGCCAGATGGGCCTCGAGCGTCTTGCGGAGGACGAACCGGGTCTGGGGCAGGGGTCCCTCGGAGGCGTCGACCAGGAGCAGGACCCCGTCGACCATGGCCAGGCCACGCTCGACCTCGCCCCCGAAGTCGGCGTGGCCGGGGGTGTCGACGATCGTGATCTTGGTCGGGCCGTACTGGACCGCGGTGTGCTTGGCCAGGATGGTGATGCCCTTCTCGCGCTCCAGGTCCCCGGAGTCGAGGACCCGGTCGGCGATCTCCTGGTTGGCCCGGAAGGAGCCCGTCTGCTGGAGCATGGCGTTGACCAGGGTGGTCTTGCCATGGTCGACGTGGGCGACGATCGCCACGTTGCGGAGGTCTTGGCGAAGGGGCATGAGCCAGTCAGGATAGCCGAGGCCGATCGAGGCTCCGGGCGGCCCTTTGCCCCACTCGGCCGGCACCTCAGCGGCGAGCGCCCCGGGGCGCGGGATGGGAGTTGGGCTAAACCGCCCGAGAGCGGGGTCCCCGCCCGGCGGCCAGGATGATCGAGGCGGCCACCAGGACCGCTCCCACGGCGGCGGCCAGGAGGACCGCGTGCAGGCCCGCCAGGAGGGCTGTGCGGACGGCGTGGTCCACCCGCTCCCGGTCGCCGGAGGGCGCCTCCATCAGGGCCTGGGGCAGGCCGCTTCTGGAGGCCGCCAGGGCGATCTGGGTGCGGGCATGGGCGGGCAGGCCGGCCAGCGAGCTGAGGGTGGTGAGCCGCACCTGGAGCTCGAAGAAGGCCCCGAGGCCACCGAGCCCTGAGGCGATCCCGATCTGGCGGGCCGTGTTGACGAACCCCGACGCCATCCCCGACTGGTCGGGGGGCGCCGTGGCCAGGGCGGCGTGGGCCGAGGCGGGGTTGATCGCCCCCCAGCCCATCCCCGCCAGGAGCAGCCCGGGGAGGAGCCAGTACCAGCCGTTGCTCAGGTTGAGGAGGAGCATCAGGGCCGAGCCGACCGCCATCAGCAGCAGCGAGACGTAGATGACGACCTCCTCCCGGAGGGCCGCCGCCAGCCGGCTCCCGACCAGGGCCGCCCCCATCGCGGTCACCGTCATCGGCAGGATCACCAGGCCCGCGACGAGGGGGCTGTCACCGAGCCCCTGCTGGAGGAAGCGGACCAGGTAGAAGAGCATCGCCCCGATCACCAGCCCCTGGCCGAAGACCCCGACCGAGGCCGCCCGGAAGCGCGGGTCGGCCAGGAGCCCGAGCGGGGCGATCGGCTCCGGCCGGCGCTCGGCGCGGACGAAGACGGCGCCGATCCCGATCGCCAGCAGGAAGCCCCCCAGCACCAGCGGGCTGTCCCAGCCCAGGGTGTTGCCCTCGACCAGGGCGAACACCAGGCAGACCAGGCCCAAGGCCAGGGTCCCGGCGCCCAGCTTGTCGATGCGCTTGGGGCTTGGGTCCTTGGACTCGGGCATCCGCCAGAGGCTGAGCCCGACCACGGCGACCCCGATCGGGAGGTTGACCAGGAAGATCGCCGGCCAGCCGAAGAGCTGGGTCAGCAGGCCCCCGACCAGGGGGCCGCAGGCGAGCCCGGCTCCGATTGCGACCCCCCAGAGCCCGAGCGCCCGAGCCCGCTCCTCGCCCTGGAACAGGTTGCCGAGGATGCCAAGTGCGGTGGAGAAGAGGAGGGCCGCCCCGAAGCCCTGGAGGCCTCGGAACGCGATCAGAAGCGCGGTGCTCGGCGCCAGCGCGCTCAGCAGCGAGCCGCCGGTGAAGACGACCATGCCGGCCACGAAGATGAGCCGGCGGCCGACCCGGTCGCCGGTGCTGCCGGCCACCAGCAGGAGGCCGGCGACCAGCAGGGCGTAGGTGTTGACCACCCATTCCAGGTCGGTGAGGCTGGAGTGGAAGCTCGCCTGGATCTCGGGCAGGGCCACGTTGACCACGGTGAGATCGAGGATCACCATGAAGGTGGCGACGCAGACGAGGCCCACCGTCCAGCCCCAGGAGGCCTGGCTGGATCGGCGCGCGCTGGCGGCAGGAGCTGGCAAGTCGGCAGACCCTCCTCTGTGGCGACACCAGGGTCCTCGCGCCGGACAGCGCGAGCCTCGCCGGGGCCGCCTCCTCTCCTGGGATTCTCGCCGCGTGGGCAAGGGCGGCTGAACCCGCCGGCTCCAATCGAACGGGCTGGGGCACCGGCGCCGGCCTGGAGGCCGGCTCGAGGAGGGCCCCCGGAAGGCTCGCTCCGGATCGCTAACCTAGCCGAGGACCGGGTCCGCCGCCCATTCTCTGAGGTCAGCTTCTCCATGCCTTCCCTGCCCGAAGACGTCCCCCCGGAGGAGCGGGGCCCGACCGGGTCCGGGGCCCCTGCCGAGGGCTCGGGAGGCTACCTCCGCAGCCTCCGGCCCGACCTGCCCCCCAGCGTCTGGACCGTGATCGCGGGAGTTGCCATCTCGGCGATTGGCAACGGGTTCGTGCTCCCCTTCGGCTCGATCTACCTCCACGTCGTCCGCGGGCTGCCCATTCCGATCGTCGGGCTGATCATCTCCGCCTCGGCGCTGGCGTCGCTGCTGGCGGGCACCCTGGGGGGGACCCTGGTCGATCGCCTGGGACCGCGCACGATGATGCTGGGGGGCCTGATCCTGCAGGCCGGGGGCTACCTCTGGTTCGGCTTTGCCACCACCGGTCCGGCCGCGGCCGGGTCGATGCTCCTGATCGGGGCAGGGCTGGGCTGCTTCTACCCGGCGATGGCGTCGCTGCTGGCGGCGATGACCAACCGGGTCCAGCGCTCCTCGGCGGCGTCGCTGCAGTACGCGGCCACCAACCTCGGGATCGGGGTCGGGGCCGTGATCGGGGGTCTGATCGTCTCGACCTCGTCGCCGTCGAGCTTCACCACCATCTACCTGATCGACGCCACCAGCTTCGTTCTCTTCGGCGTCCTGGTGGTCGCCCTGGTCCCCTCCGGGCGCCACCTCGCCGAGGGCCACCAGCGCTCCAGCTACGCCGTGGTCCTGCGCGATCATCCTTTTCTGGCCCTGATCGCCTTCAACGCCCTGGTGGTGCTCTCCACCTACGCCCAGCTGGACAGCTCGGTGCCGCTCTACGCTCGGGTGTTCCTCGGCGTGCCCACGTTCGCCCTCGGGGTGATCCTGGCCGCCAACACCGCCTTCATCGTGGTCGCCCAACTGCCGATCAGCCGGGCGGTCCGGCATCTGGATCGGACCCAGACGCTCGCGCTCAGTGCCGCCGCCTGGATGCTCACCTGGCTGATCGGCGAGGTGGCCAGCCTGACCCACGGCCTCGCCGCCAGCCTTCTTCTCGGTCTCTTCGCCGTCTGCTTCGGCCTCGGCGAATGCCTGCTCAGCGCCACCATCGGGCCCCTGGTCGCGGACCTAGCCCCGCCGGCGGTCCGGGGCCGCTACATGGCCGCCTTCAACCTCTCCTGGGGAGTGGGCCTGCTGCTCGGCCCCGCCATCGGGGGGCTGGTCGTCGGCTCGGTGGTCCGACCGGGGATGTGGGTGCTCTGGGCGGTGGTCGCCCTGGGGCTTGTCCTGTTCGCCAGGCGGCTGGGGCGGCACCTCCCCGCCGCTGCCAACCGGGGTCCGCTCGCCAGCTGAGCCGCCTACCCCCTGGGGCGCTCCTCAGCCGGCCCGGCCAAGGTAGCTCGCGGCAAGCTCCCGAAGCCGGCCGTGAGTTCCAGCCATCGCCTCCGCTTTGGGCAGGTAGCGCTTGGGGAACTTGGCGACCGAGGTGTAGTTGGTGTCGCAGACGTTGGCCAGCGGGGCCAGCACCGCCTGGGTCACCAGCTGGTAGGCGTCCAGACGCTCCAGGCCATAGTCCTCCTCGAGCCAGTGGACGAGGTCGCTCTGGGCGATCCGGAAGGCGTCCTCGAGCGGGCGCACCGAGCCGGTCGAGATGATGTGGTCGTCGGTCTCGATCCGAGGCCAGGGGCAGGCCCGGCCTTTGATCAGCTCAACCGCGATGACCGTGTTCATGGCGCACTCCACCGCCACCCCGCAGGTCTCGCCCTCACCCTGGCGGGCGTGGCCATCCCCGAGCGAGAGCAGCGCTCCCGCCACGTTGACCCCGAGGTAGCAGGTGACTCCCTCCCGCATCTCGGGCGTGTCCATGTTGCCCCCGAACGCGTCCGGGACCAGCGCCGAGCGGACCTCGAGGTTGGCCGGGGCCACCCCGACCGTCCCGTGCATCGGGTCCATGGGCAGGTCGACGGCGAATCCGCCGGATCGGGCCTCGAAGCGGCAGAGGCGCCGGGCCCGGTCCAGCTGCCAGATCCACACCACCTCGGGCAGGGGCTCGTTGAGGAGGGCGGTCAGGTGGGTCGCGGTCAGGGCACCGAAGAGGGGCACCGTGGTCGAGGCCGCCCAGTCCCGGGCCGGCTCGATCGAGATGAAGTGGACGGCCACGGTGTCGCCCACCTCGGCCCCCTCGACGTAGAAGGGGCCGGTCTGGGGATTGAGGAAGGGGAACTCGCAGACCTGGGACACCAGGTCGCCGCTGCCCTTCACCCGGCCGGCGAAGCAGTCCTCGGTGAAGACCTCGAGCACGGGGCCGGGCTGGATCCGGGCCAGCGGGGGCGCGCCCCCGAAGGTCCAGGCGTACTGGTCCGGTCCGGGTGTGAACGAGCGAACCTCGAGCGCGCTCATCTGGGACTCCCTTCCCGGTGAGGGGCGCGGCCTCGAGAACCGCGGAGGTCCTGGATCTCAGCCCCCGACCGGCGCCGGGTGGCCGTCGTCGAGGTCGAGGTGGACCAGGCCCACCTGCTCCACCCGGCGGGGGTCCTTGCGGTAGAGGTAGGCCATGTAGACCACCCCTAGGAGGATCCAGACGCCCATCGCCGGACCCATGTAGGAGTACGGCGCAGGCAGGGGCGATATGAACGAGAAAACCGGGATTCCGGCGGCACTGAACCAGGCCGGGATGAAGGCGATGATCCCGAGCACGGGCACGACTACGTGGAGCAGCCAGTTGATCTGGGCTCCCTTCTTGCGCAGGAAGTAGCCGATGCAGGCGGCGTCGACCAGGATGTATATCGCCGCCAGGATGATCACGATCCCGGTCCCGACCATGGCGAAGGCGACAAAGGGATCGAAGTGCAAGCCGAGGCCGAGCGCCACGGCCACGCTGACCACGAAGGCGGCCAGGATCCCGTAGTGAGGGGAGCGGTGGGTGGGGTGGACTTTGGCGAAGAACGCCGGGAAGGCGCGGATCCGGCCCATGGCGAACGCGGTCCTAGTGGAGACGTTGACCCCGGCGTTGGAGTTGGCGATCGTGGAGTTGACGATGGCCAGGAAGACGAAGAGCCAGAAGATGCCGTAGGAGGACTTGGCGATCCCCTCCCAGGAGGCGGGCCCGGCGCTGCTGAAGCTGCTGAAGTGGGCCGGGCCGAAGACGACGTCGGCCGCGTAGGTGGTGAAAACGTAGATCAGGCCGATCCCCAAGGTGGCCCCGAGGACGGCCCGGCGGATCGTCTTGCGGGGGTCCTTGGTCTCCTCGGCCAGAGGAGCCGCGCCCTCGAAGCCGCCGAAGGCGAGGACGGTGTAGACCGATCCGGCGATCACGCCGGTCAACCCAGCGTAGTGGGTCGGGGTGTACTTGGTGGTGAAGACGGAGAGGGTGTTGGCCCCGCCCGCCTTGACCACGAAGAGGATGGCCAGGATCACGAAGACGATGATCTCGAAGGCCCCGAGGATCGTCCCCAGCCGGGCCGAGGTCCGGATCCCGTAGTAGCCGGCGGCGAGGACGATCATGGCCCCCACGATCGTGAACGGCCACCACAGGTTGAGCGAGAAGCCGCTGTCGTAGCTGTTGATCGTGCCGGCCACGGTGTAGCCGAGCTGGAGCAGCACCAAAGGCGGGATCAGGGCGGCGACGGCGACGTAGCCCCAGTTGACCAGGAATCCGATCGACGGGTGCAGCCCCCGGGCGGTGTAGGTGCCCATCGACCCAGCTGAGGGCAGCTCCCTGGCGAGCTCGCCAACGCAGGAGGCGCAGAGCATGCAGGCGATCAGGGCCACGATCACCGCCAGGGGCAAGGCGCCTCCGGCGAAGGCCACCCCGGCCGGGATGGAGGCGGCGATGGCGGCGCCCGGCGCCATGTCGGTGATGCTCTGGAAAAGCACCTCGCGGAGCCCGATCGCGCCCCGGCGCAGCCCGGGATCTTCAGCCGCCCTCTCGGTCCCGATAGCGGTCATTCATCCCCCTCCCATGGCGATCGAATGGGATCGGATTCTAGCGGCGGTGAGCGCGCCCCGGCAATCGACTGCCTCCCCGGGCTTGAGGGCGGGGGTGACCGGAGCTTCCCAAGGCCGCCCCCGGCTCTCTACCATTCCCCCCACAACCGAAGAGCCCGACGGGCGAATGGGAATCCGGTGCGGGGTGGACGACCCCAAGGCCGGAGCTGTCGCGCAACTGTGAGCGGGTAGCCGGAGCCAGCGAGCCACTGGGAAAGATCCCGGGAAGGCGGCCACCGGCATTGATCCGTGAGCCAGGAGACCGGCCCCGAGGGATCGATGCACCCCCGCGCGCAACGGGACGGTCGGCCTCCGGCGGCAGGTCCACCTCTGGCGTGAGGGGACCACAACGCCGCCTGGAGGATGGGACGATGAGATCGTCTCGAGTGGCCAGCGCCGTACTGGCCGCGACAGTTATGGCCTTGCTCGTTTCGGCATGCGGTGCGACTCCCGACCGGGGCAGCCCGGGCACCGCCACCTGCGTCGGCTCGGGATCCCACGTCGAGGTGGTGGTGGAGACGGGCGGCGGGCACGTGGTCGACCGTTGCGTCGCCTTCCCCGGCCGGACGATCAAGGGCGAGGCCGCCCTGCGCAAGAGCGGGATCGAGTACGCGACTGAGCACTTCAGCTACGGCGACGCGGTCTGTCAGCTCGACCACGACCCGACCTCGTACACCGCCTGTTTCGCCACCGGCCAGCCTTACTGGGCACTGTTCCTCTGGAGCGGCGGCAAGTGGAAGTCCGCCACCACCGGGATCGGCCAGGTGATACTGAGGTCGGGCCAGGCGTTGGGCTGGCGCTACGATCCCAGCACGGGCGCCGCTCCTCCCCCGCCCAGGCCGCCAAGAGCGTGATCCGATGAATCCCAGGGCGGTCACAGTTTGGGTTGGAGCCGTGCTCGTGGTCAGCCTGGCGGGGCAGGACCCGATCTACCGGGCCCTCGCCCTGGGCGCGGCCGTGGCGGTCCTGGTGGCGCGCCATCGGGCGGGAACCCGCCTCCGCCCAGCCCTGCTGGCGGTCGCGGCCGCGGCCTCGCTGACCGTCCTGCTCAACTTCGGCCTGAGCCACACCGGGCAGGACGTCGCGGTCCGCTTGCCGGGCTGGATCCCGGCCCTGGGAGGGCCCCTGACGCTGGAGGGGGCGATCTACGGGGTGGACATCGGGCTGGGCCTGGCCGCCTGCGTCATTGCGGGAATCAGCCTCTCGCTGGTGGTGGAGGCTCACCAGCTGGTCGATGCCCTGCCCGCCTGGCTCAGCCGAACCGGCGCCGCGTTGGGCGCGGCAATGTCCCTGGTGCCGCGCCTGGGCCACAGCTTCCTCGCCGTCCGGGAGGCCCAGCAGATGCGGGGCTGGCGCCCGCGCGGGCTGCGGTCGTGGTCGGCTGTGGTGGTGCCCTCGGTCTTGACCACGATCGAAGGTTCGGTCCTGCTGGCGGAGGCGATGGAGGCCAGGGCCTTTGGCTCGGGGACGCGGACGGCACTGGCTTCTTCACGCTGGCGCGCAGCCGACCTGATCGTGGTCCTGACCGCGGTGGTCGCCCTGCTCGGCTTCCTGGCGAGCTTGGCCCTGGGCCAGGTGGCCAGCTGGCAGCCCTATCCCAGCCCCGGTGTGCCCGGGGTCAATCCATGGCCCGTCATCTGCTGCCTCGCCCTCTTCACCCCGGCAGCGCTGCGGTGAGCTCGCCAGCCCGCTTCGAGAACTTTGGCTACCGCTACCCCGAGACGGATGGCCTCGCCCTCAGCGGGCTCAGCCTCGAGCTGGGATCCGGCCTGACCCTTCTCGGCGGCGTGTCAGGTAGCGGCAAGACAACGTTCTTGCGCAGCCTCAACGGGCTCGTCCCCCACTTCCATGGGGGGCAGGCCACCGGGCGGGCCTGGATCCTCGGCCACGACCTGCGGACCGCCACCACCCGGCGGCTGGCCCGCGAGGTGGCGATGGTGTTCCAGGAGCCGGAGTCGCAGTTCGTTCTGGACCGGGTGCGGCGTGAGGTCGCCTTTGGCCCGGAGAATCTCGGCCTGCCCCCATCCACGATCGCCGACCGGGTCGACGAAGCGTTGCAGGCGATGGAGGTCTCCGCGCTCGCCGAGCGACAGATCTCGACCCTCTCGGGGGGTCAGCGCCAGCGGGTGGCTCTCGCCGGCGCGCTGGCGATGCGGCCCAGCCTCCTCGCGCTGGATGAGCCGACGTCCCAGCTGGACGACTCCGGCGCCCGCGCGCTCCAAGCTGCCTGCGAGCGGCTGGCCGCCGGTGGGCTGGCGGTGGTGGTCGCGGAGCACCGGCCCTGGCGGGTCGAGTCTGCCGGCTCTCGCCGGCTCGAACTGGATCGGGGGCGCCTGGTGCCGCTGTCTCAGGCCGGGTGGAGCCCGGCCGCGCTGCCCCCGCGCTCGCCTCGACCACCGGGCGCAACCGCTTGGGAGCTGACCGACGTGACGATCGGCCACGGGGAACCGATCGCAAGTGGGATCAACCTCGCCTGCGCCGCCGGGGAGGTGGTCTGCCTCACCGGACCCAACGGAAGTGGCAAGACCACCCTGCTCCGTACCGCCTCGGGCCTGCGGCCTCCCCTTTCGGGAAGGGTGGTCCGGCGATCTGGTCGGGCTGCCTACCTGCCCCAGGAGCCGGGCGGGGTCTTGCACCAGGCGACCGTTCTGGACGAGGTCCAGCAGACTATTCGGTGGCTGAAGCTGGACTCGCAACCGGGGCCGATCCTGGCGGAGTTCCAGCTCTCCGGTCTGGCTGGCCGTGATCCCCGCGACCTCAGCACGGGCCAGCGCCAGCGGGCGGCCCTGGCCGCCGTACTGGTGGGGCGGCCGGACCTGGTGTTCCTCGATGAGCCGACCCGGGGGGCCGACCCCGGGTCGCGGGCACTCCTGATCCGGGTGCTGGAACGGCTCGCCAGCCAGGGGGCGGCGGTCCTGATCGCGACCAGCGACACCGATCTGGCTCACCAGATCGGCGATCGGGTCTATGAGCTCCGTCAGGGCCGGTTGCGGGAGCTGGTCCCGGCAACGGCGTGAAGATCCTCCTCATATCCCTACTGGGAGCCGGCCTGTTCCTCTGGCCCTTCAGTGACCTGGGGCTTCCGGCCGCGACCCCGGCCCTGGCCATCGCCCTCGGGGCGGTCCTCGCCTTGCTGGTGGTGGAGGTGGGAACCCGCCGCCTGGACTCGCGTCAGCTCGCGCTTCTGGCGGCCCTGAGCGCGATCGACGCCGGCCTCCGGGCGGCGGTGGTTACCGGGATCGCCGGGTTCAGCCCGATCTTTCTCCTGGTCCTCTGCGGCGGCTATGCGCTCGGGCCGGAGTTCGGCTTCATCCTGGGCGCCTGCTCCCTGCTGGCTTCGGCGCTCTTGACCGGCGGTATCGGCCCCTGGGTGCCCTACCAGATCTTCGCGGTGGGGTGGGTCGGAGCCCTGGCCGGGCTGGCCGGCTTGATGATCGGCCAGCACCGACCGCAGCGGTGGGACGTCCTGCTCCTGGCCCTGGTCGGCGTCATCTCCGGGTTCGCCTTTGGGGCGGTGATGGATGTCTGGAACTGGACCTTCTACTTCTCCTCGCCGAAGATCGGCTGGAGCCCGCATCTGAGCCCAGCAGTAGCGCTGGTGCACTTCGTCAAGTACTACGCCGTCACGTCGGCCGGTTACGACGCCTTTCGGGCGGGCGGGAACGCGGTGATGATCCTGGTCTTCGGGCTGCCCGTCCTCGCTGCCCTGCACCGACTCTCGCGCCGGTTCCGGGGCGGATGGCTGCTCGAGACCGGGGAGCAAGGGGGTGGGCCGGGCTCCGATGGTCTGTCAGGGCACCTTGCGGACAACGTAGCTGCCAGCCATCTTGTCGTGCCAGGCCTGCTTGCGCCGGTCGACTGCCGCCCATGCGAAGCCGGCCAAGAGGGTCCCGGTGTCAACCAAATACCCCACCAGGCGGACCAGGCTGCGACCAAAGCCTAAGCGGCCCCCGTCCTCCTGCCGGACGACGCGACCGCCGACGAGCATGAGCCCGACAGTCCTGCCCGTACTTGCCCAGAGGACCACGAAGTAGCTCACATCGACCAGAACGCCAAGCGGGCCTGCCAGTTGACTGGATACCCCCAACCCGAGTCCGTAGTCGACGAGCCCGAGGAGGATGAGGTCAGCCCCGAGTGCGCCCGCCCGGGGCCAGAAGCCGACATAGGCCAGTCCCGGAAGCGGACCTCGTGCTCGGTGGGCCAATACGCCTTCCCATAGAGTCATCGTCCCCGACCTCCCGGAAGGCAGGTCTCTGAGCAGCCCTCTGAGGTCACCTCTGGTCTTGGCCGCAAACGCGAGCTGAGACCGGTCGCTCAGCTCCTGGGAAGTGAGGCGCCCCTGAACATGGTGCTCGGTGAGGTCGGAGACGGTCTGCTCGCGATCGGCGTCAGACGCCCGAACCTGCTCGGAGCGCGACCACGGTGGCCAGCCTCCTGGGATCAACGGCTGGTGGGGTGGCTGCCGCACTCGCTAAGCTCCCATCGCTGGCGGCCTTGGGAGGCGCGCCTCCCAATTTCGCCTCAACAGGCCCATGTAGATAAGGTCGCTGCTGCGGCCATCTCGGAGGACTCGCTCCCTCATCCGGCCCTCCTCGAGAAAGCCCAGGTTCCGGTAAAGGCCGATGGCGGCTTCATTAGTTGCGATGACGTCCAGGGCCACCCGGCGTAGCCCGAGCTCATGAAAGGCAAACCGCAACGTCAGGCTGAGCGCCTCCTTGCCAAAGCCCTTGCCGCGGTCGCGCGCATCGCCGATTCCGGCCGCGATCCAGCCGTGCCCGTTCGTCCACTCGATGCTGAACACCGCGACAAATCCAACCAGCCGGTCATCTGCGATGGTGCGAATCCTGAACTCAAACGCGGTCGGGGACGCCTCGGCGACCTGATCTCGCTCGCCAAAGAACTCGGTGGGAAGAGGGCGGGGGGCATCGGTGTCGGCAAGGCGCCGGTACTCGCCATCCTCACTCCATCGGGACAGTACCGCGGCGTCCTCTGGCCGTGGTGCGGCCAAGCGGACCAGGTCTCCGTGAAAGAGACGGTCAGGAGGCATGCAAAGCGAGCACACTCGGTCCGATCGAGGGGCGGCACATCCGTCGAGTATCGCAGTCGCTCCGTGGCGTCCTCGCGCGAGGCGTCGATCCACCCAGTCCGGTAAGTACTCTCCACCGCCAGTCGGAAGCATCACCTCCCGTCGATGGGCAGAACCAAATCCGCACGCCGCGCCAGCAGAGCGCCGACTCCGAGGTTGGGGCCCCGGAGTCGGCGACACGAGGATACACCTTTGAGGGGCCTCTTGCCCACGAAGCCGCTACACTCTATCCTTGGCCCGCATGGCTCAATTGGTTAGAGCAGGGGACTCTTA
>DATDII010000010.1:0-9678 GCA_036521135.1 Candidatus Dormiibacterota bacterium
CCTCGACACCCAGGCCAAGGCCTCGGTCCGGACCCTGCGCCGCCTGCTGGTCGCCTCGCGCCGGGGCGCTCGAGCCCCGTCCCGGCTCGAGCCGGGAGAGTCGCGATCGAGCTGAGGGTTGCCCCGGCCGCGCCCCCACCGTGGCCGGTACGGGTGGTGGGCGTCGCCGCCGAGGATGATCCCGCCCTCGCCGATCCAAGGGCCGGGCTCGAGCCTCGCCCGGCGGAGGTCAGCCTGCTCCTCCTCCGCAGCCCCGAAGGGGTGACTCTGGGCAGCGCCCTCACCCGCCGGCCCGAGGTGGTGGCGGAGATCCGCCAGATCCCGGGGATCGGAGATGTCCGGACCAGCCGGATCGGAGGCACGGTCGGGCCCGGCGGCGAGCACTGGCTCGGCCTCCTCGCCGTGGCCCGGCTCCCCGACCCATGTGCCCACCCCCTCGACCGACTGACCGAGGCGCTCCGCGCCTTCACCGCGGAGCGCCTCGCCTCCTTCGGGGCCGTCCTCGAGCTGGGCCGGGTGGAGGGGGCCTGGTGCCCCGGCTTCAGCGACCTATCTATCGGGCAGCGCAAGCTGGTTGGCCTCGGCCTGCACCTGACCGCCGGCTGGGGCCTGGTCCGAGGAGTGGTCGCTGTGAGCACCCCCGATCAGGCGGAGCTGGTCCGGCTGGACCGCTGCCATCGCACCTTCGGCCCCGGCGTCGACCCGGCCCGGATGACGTCGCTATCCGAGCTCCCGGGTCTGGAAGGCATCGATCGCGAGAAGGCGATCAGGCTCCTTGGCGATCGCGACTTGGTGCCTGCGAAGATGGCCCGGTGACCAAAGCCAAGGCGCCTTTGCGACTGGTCCTGGAACCGGCCCCGGTGCTCCACCACCGGAGTGCCCCAGTCCGAACCTTCGACGCCGCCCTGCGCCACCTGGTCGACGAGATGTACGTCCGCTGCGAGGAGTGGAACGGTGTCGGGCTAGCCGCCCCCCAGGTCGGCGCCAACATCCAGGTCGCGGTCGTCCTCTACGAGGGCCGGCGCTTCGCCATCTGCAACCCCGAGCTGGTCGCCAGGGAGGGTGAGGTCGACGCCGCCGAGGGCTGCCTCTCCATGCCCGAGCACAGCGGCCTGGTCCGGCGAGCGGAGGGGATCACGCTGCGCTACCGCAACGTCCAGGGCAAGGGCGTGCAGCGGGAGTTCGCCGACTGGCTGGCAAGGATCGTCCAGCACGAGACAGACCACCTCTTCGGCACGCTCTGCTCAGAGAGGCTGGCCCCGGGCGCGACCTTTGGGCCGGTGGTAGCCGAGGACGAGCCTGCCCTGGAGCCGGCTGGGGTCGCGGACAAGCCCAAGGCTCACCCCGCCCGGCGAGCCGGGCGGGGTGGTGCCGCCCCCGCTGCCGGCCCCGAGCTCTGACCTAACTCAGGCGGAGGCCGCTCCGGCGGGAACCTTGTCCTCCACCACCTCGTCGATCTCCCCGTCAAGGCGGAGCTTGATCTCGTCGCCGACCATGAACCCGCCCGCCTCAAGGGCCACGTTCCAGGTCAGACCGAACTCCTGGCGGCTCAGGGTCCCGGTCGCCTCGAAGCCGGCCACCCGGAAGCCGTAGGGACTGGTCTCCATGCCCAGGAACTCGACATCGAGGTCGACCGGCTTGGTCACGCCCTTGATGGTCAGGTCGCCGTGGACCAGGAACCTGTTCTTGCCCCGGCTCTCGATCTCGCCGCTCCGGTAGGAGATCAGCTGGAACATCTCCACGTCGAAGAAGTCGGCCGAGCGCAGATGGGCGTCCCGGGCCTCCTCACGCGTGTCGAGGCTGGCTGTCCTGATCTCGGCGGTGAGCCAGCTCCGGGTCAGGTTCTCGGGGTCGAGATCCACCTCGCCACTGAAATCGGTGAAGTGGCCCTTGACCGTGCTCACCATCATGTGCCGGGCGGCGAACTCGACCGAGGTGTGGGCCGGGTCGATCTTCCAAGTCATGTAGCATCCTCCTGCCACTGAGCGGTGAACGTGTGATAATTGCTTATGCAATCATATCTCAAGGTGCTTGTTCATGCAACCAACTTCCTCAGGTGAGGGGCCGCTGACCGGACTCAGCTCGGCCGAGCTGGCCGCTTGGCGAGCCTTTCTCAAGGCGCACACCGTGATCACGCGGGCCCTGGAGCGAGAGCTGGTCGCCACCCACCAGCTTCCCCTGGCCGAGTACGACGTGCTGGTCCAGCTCCAGGAGGCGGACGGCGGGGCACTCCGGATGGCCGAGCTGGCCGAGCGGGTGCTCCTTAGTCGCAGCGGCCTGACCCGGCTCGTGGAGCGCCTCGAGCGCAGCGGCCTGGTGCGCCGCCAGGCCTGCCCCAGCGACGCCCGGGGTTTCTTTGCGGTGATCACCGAGGCGGGCCGTGCGCGGCTGGACCAGGCCGCCCCGAGCCATCTCGACTCGGTCAGCTCCCACTTCGCCCAGCCCCTTGGCAGAGACGAGATGGAGACCCTCCGGGTGGCGCTTGAGCGCCTGGTCGCCGCGGTGCCGGCCGGCTGCGGGGCAGCCCTGCCCGACCCCGAGCTGGCAGGGGAGTCGCCCCGGGGCGGAGACTGGGCAGGATGACCGACGCCGACCAGCCCGCCTGCCCCTTTCCGAGCCGCGAGTCCCGGGACGAGCCGAACCCACCTGAGGTAGCTCCAGCCTGCCCCGTGCCCGCCTCAGGACTCCCCAAGGGGGTGGCCTGGGACGTCGAGGCCCACGTCGCGGCGATGCGCAAGGCCCGCTCCGCCGCCCCGACCAGCCACCTCACCCCGGACCAGGCCGAGGGGATGGCGAAGACCGCCCTCGAGCAGCGGGCGAGCCGGCGCGGGCTGGAGCAGATCGACTCCAAGTTCGTCGACGTGCTCGGCAAGAAGCTCGGCTACGGCCACCCCCTCAGCGACCGCACCGACCTGCCCGACTTCACCTGGACCGAGGCGGCCGAGGCCCGGCTCGCACAGGTGCCCCAGTTCTGCCGGGAGCTGACCCGCTGGCGGGTCGAGTACACGGCCTTCAAGAAGGACCTGGGCACGACCATCACCCCGGAGATCATGGACGTCAAGTTCGAGATGTGGGGCGAGGTCTCCCACGCCATCGAGCAGCGGCACCAGGAGGGACTGCCCTGGACCGAGTCCGCCCGGGACCGGTTCGACCGGGTGCCGGAATTCGTTCGGGGCCAGGTGCTGGAGGCGGTCGAGGGCAACGCGCGCTCCATGGGCGCGAGCGTGGTCGACGACGCCGTGGTGGATCGGGTGATCGACCGCTGGGCCACCAGCGGCGACTTCCACGAGGGGCTCTACGGCTTCCGCTGATCGAGGCCCGGTCCGCTAACAGTCCGACCGGTACCCACGCGGTGACCGTTCCCCAGCCAACCATCCCCACGCTACGGGGCCGGACGGATCCCCGGGCGCCGCGTCAGCCAGCGAGAGCGGCCCGGGACAGGTCTGCAGCTCCGCGCTCGCCAGGGAGGGTGAGTGGGGCGGCTACGCGCCCAGCCGCGCCTCGGCCTGCTCCAGGTCGACCTCGCCCCGGGCCAGGGCCTGGAGCACCTCCAGTTGGGAGTCCGCTGCCGGCTCCCTGTCGACGACGCCCAGGCGGGCCAGGAGGGAGTCCATCCGGGCCCTGACCGTGGGATAGCTGAGCCCGAGCTGGCGCTCCATCGCCTTGAGATTCCCCCGCGAGGCGAGGAAGAGCTTGAGCAGGTCGCGGTCGGAGTCGGGGAGGGCGCAGAACTCGCAGGTCTCAAAGGCGCCCGAGAGCTCGGTGCCGCACTCCTGGCAGGCGAGCCTGGTCAGCTGGAGCTGATCGCCGCACACGGGACAGCTCCGGGGAGCGTGGTGCGAGGTCATCCCACCTCCTCGACCCAGACCGCCCCGGTCGTGGTCTCGACGTCGAGCCGGGCCGCACCGGCGCCGATTGTCGCCTCCCGCTCCTCGCCACCCATGGTCCAGCCCTCCGCGATCCCCGCGCTCTCCCCCGGAAGTGAGATTCGCCCCAGAGTGCTTCGCGCCTGGACCTTGACGCTGGATCCGGGCCGGAGCCCGATCTTCACCGTCCCCGCCTCGCAGCGGACCTTGGACTCGCCCTGGTCGAGGACCCCGGTCGCGGAGACGGTGCCCCAGGTCACCTTGAGGTCGAAGGGGCTGGCGAAATCCTCGAGCTTGGCGCTGCCGGCTTGAATGTCGGCCTTGATCGGCCCGTTGACCCCCTTCACCGTCAGCAGGCCGGCCGACATCTCCACCTCCAGGGCCAGGTCGGGGTTCATCCGCACCTGGATCGGTCGGAGCGCGCGCTCGGGCCGTCCCGAGCCGAAGTTGGGCATCCCCGCCCGCCCGGGCCAGCGGAAGGTGAAGCCCGAGTCGTCGTCGCCGGAGATGCTGGTGCGGATGACCAGGGTGTCGCCGTCGCGCTGGGCCTCGTGGAGACCGGTCACGGCCGCGTCGCGCACCTCGCCATCGCCAACGATCCGCAGGGGATGGAGGGCCCCCACCACCCGCACCCGGCGAAGTGGCACCTCGGTCACAGCCAGCTGGCCCTGTTGCAGGGCTTCGACCTGGGCGCTGGCCTCCTCGGGCGAGAGCTCGCCGGCGGCCACCCGCCGGAGGATGTCTTGCAGGGATTGCTTATCTTTCATCCCAGATTTATACCGCAGCGTTGCCATTTTCCAAAGCCTTGACTTCGAGCTGGGCAGGATTTTGCACGGGTGCAGCCCGCTCTGCCTGTCCTTGGCGGACAGGGACTCGGGCTCCGGGCAGCCGGCGCTACCATGCCCGGGATGAGCGACGGGCCGAGCCGGGAAGTGGCGACGAAGTCTCCGCCGGCGCCGATGCCCCCCCGGATCACCCAGACCGAGCGCGCGACCTGGGTTGTCTACGCGGTGGTGGCGGTCCTGCTCCTGGCGGTCCCGCTGCTGACCCACTCCTTCAGCCTGCCCGTCCTGTTCGCCTGGCTGCTCCTGATCGCCACCGTCGCGATGGCGGCGGTCTGGCATCGCCAGGGCACCATCCGCGGCCCTGAGTGGATCCGCCCGGAGGACTACGACGCCTTCCTCAAGAAGATCCAGCAGCCACCGACCCCGGCCCCGGAGAAGCCCGCTCCACCCAGACCGCCCGCGCGGCTCGCAGGCCGAGGGCGGTCTGACGGCCCGCCAGCACCACCGTGAGGGCCTCGGCCCCGGCCTCTCGGCGCACCTCGACCTGAACCCCGGGCCGCAGCCCCTCGGCGTCGAGGAGCCGGAGCAGCTGGGGCGCCTCGTGCTCAGCCACCTCGGAGATCCGTGAGATCGTGGCGGCCACCCGCTGCTCGAGATCGAAGAGGCTGACCAGCTGGCGCTGGCGCATCCCGGCTCCGGGGATCTCGTTCCCGTGGGGGCAGGTGGTGGGCCTGCCCAGGCCGGCGAAGATGCGCTCGAGCACCAGATCCGAGAAGAAGTGGGACATGTGGGCCGCCTCCTCGTCGGCGGTGGCCCAGTCCAGGCCGAGGGCGTCGGTGAGCCAGCGCTCGACGATGCGGTGGCGGCGGACGACGTCAGCCGCCCCCCGCTCGCCGGTGCTGCTCAGGCGCAGGCTGCGGTCGGCATTGAACTCGACCAGACCCTGCTCGTGGAGCCGCTGCATCACCCCGGTCACCGTGGGGGCGCTCACGCCCAGCCACTCTGCGATCCGGGAGGGCCTGACCGGCTCGCCCTCGTGGGCGATGTAGTAGGTGGCCTCCAGGTAGCGGGCCGCCGTCGAGGACAAAGCAGGCCCGGAGAAGGCCTGGCTCACCGCTGTCGAGGGGACGCCGCCCGGGTCATCGGCCCATCCTAAACCGGAGATCCAAGGGTTTCGGGGTCGGCGGCTCTGCCCCGGGGACAGCCGCCGTACGATGGTCCCAGTTGAGCCAGCACCGGAGAAGCCCATGAGTTCGGTCCACGACCACCACGAGGACATCGTCCTCGACTTCCTGGGCCTGCCCCCCGAGATCGAGGCGGGCAACATCTTCCCGATCGAATGGCACGAGGAGACCCCCCAGCTCGCCGACATCTACGAGAAGGCCAAGCGGGACGCCTGGAACCCCTCCCACCTGCCCTGGAACGAGCTCGACCCGGGCGAGTGGAACGAGGAGGAGCGGCTCGGGATGATGTACTGGTTCGGGGTCCTCGCCAACTTCGACGCGTCCGGCCCGGCCGTTTTCGCCAAGGCCATGGTGCGCAGCTACGAGCTCCACGAGGAGGACCCGGTCCGACGCTGCCTCTTCTCGGTGGTCCGCGACGAGCAGAACCACGAGGAGGTCTGCGGGCGGATGATCCAGACCCTGCGCGAGGACGGTCCCATCGGATTCCAGCCCAAGACCGAGCTGGAGCGGCTGGCGGTGCGCAACCTCAAGTGGCTCTACTACAACGGGGCGCGCTACTGGAACGGCTACAGCAAGGCTCTCTACAAGTACCCGCTGGCGATCCTGTTCTCCTCCTTCCTGATGGGAGAGGTGGCGTCGTCGACCCTCTTCCACCACATGTTCAAGCACTCCTCCCACCCCGTCTTCCAGCAGGCGTTTCGCAACATCGGCAAGGACGAGGCGCGCCACCAGGCGATCTGCATGAGGATGCTGGAGAACCACTTCAAGACCATCGGCGCCGAGGAGAAGCTGCTGGTCACCAGGCAGCTGCGGGCCGGCTTCGTCTTCCTCTCGATGATCCTGTTCGAGCCGCCCGACCAGTTCTGGATCATCCCGCCGGACTTCGCCGACGTGCACCACAAGATGGAGGACATCGCCCGGGGAGCCGGCCTGGGCGTGGCCACCCTGGAGCAGAAGACCGAGAACTGGCGTCAGGCGATGCTGAAGATGAAGACGATCGTGGAGAAGCACGGGATCGCCTTCCCGGCGATGCCCGAGGTCGGCATCAGTGGCGAGGAGGTCGCCAATTTCTCAGAAGAGGACCTGATTCCCGTCTTCTGAGTCAGCCCGTCCTCTCGGTGACCGGGTAGAGGTCGGCCGCCACGTGGGCCTGCACCGGTCCGCTCCCGACCGCGATTCCGAGGCTGCTCCGAAGGACCCCCTCGGCCAGCTCCATCCGGCGCTGCACCAGGCGGAGCGGACGGGCCGCGGGCGAGGCCGCCACCAGCTCGGGCTCGAGGGCGAGGACCGGCCCCTGGAGCCGCCCGGTGTGGATCTCGACGTAGCCGGCCGGAACCGCCACCACCAGCTCCACCTTCTGCTCTTGGAGCAGGCGCAGGAAACCGACCTCGGAGTGGCTCAACTCACCCGTGCCAAGGTCGGTGGTCCGCTGGCTCAGGCGCAGCAGTGGGCGCCCGGCCACGGCCTCGATCGCCAGGGTCTCCCGGTAGCGGAAGGGCGGGTCGCTGGCCCAGAGCCCGCGCCCCTCCCCCTCCCAGCGGCCGAGCCAGGCGGCGAACGGCGCCTGAAGCTCGGCTATCTCCACCAGGGCAAGATAGGCCGGCGCCGAGCCAGGGTCAATCGGCACCGATCTCAGCGGCTGGGTCGGGCCCGGGCCGCCCGGTAGGCTGGGAAAGTGACGGATGGCTTCCGGGGACGCGCCCGCCTGCTGCGGCTGCTGACCGCCGGTCTGCCGGCTCCCGGTGACCTGCCGCTCCGCCAGCTCCAGCCCGACCCGGGCCTGTTCGGGCCCGGGAGCGCCACCTGGAAGGTGATGCGGGAGCCCCTGCTGATCCTGGGGGCGGCCCGGGCCCTGCTGATGCAGGCGGCCCATCCCCTGGTCGCCCAGGGCGCCCTCGATCACAGCGACTTCGCGGTCGATCCGGTCGGACGGTTCCAGAGAACCGCCGGCTGGGTAACCACCGTGGTCTTCGGCACCACCGAGGAGGCCCAGAGCGCTTCCCGGGCGGTCAACCAGCTGCACCACCGGGTCAAGGGCACGCTGGTGGCGGAGCATGCCGCCGGCGTCTGGGCGGCCGGGAGTGCGTACCAAGCCCGCGATCGCGAGCTCTTGCTCTGGGTCCATGCCTCGTTGATGGACTCGATGCTGACCACCCACCGCACCGTGATCGGCGACCTCGACCGCCAGGTGGCAGACCGCTTCGTTTTGGAGTGGGATGCCATCGCCAAGCTGATGGGGCTCGCCGAGGGGCAGACCTGGGCGACCGAGGCGGCCATGCGGAGCTGGATCCGAGGCCAGATCCGCATGGGGATCGCCGCCCCGGGGGTGGGCTCGCGGCGAGTCTCCGAGGTGATCCTGGCGCCCGGGGTGACCGGACCGCTCCTGGCCAAGGTGACCAGCCTCTTCACCGCCGGCATGCTCCCTGACCACCTGCGCCGGGAGTTCCAGATCCCCTGGGGTCCGGGGCACGCGGTCGCCTTTCGGAGCCTGGCGCTCACCCTGCGCAAGGCCCGGCCCACCCTGCCCCGGGCGCTGCGGGTGTCTCCGGCCTACGACTTTGCCCTGGCCCGCTCCCGAGGGGACCTGGTCAGGAGTCCCGAGTCCGCCGACCGGCTCCTCTCCCGGCTCCGCCTCGCCTAGTTCTCAGGCGAGGTCCCAGGCTTCGATCGCCGGGACCTCGTGCTCCTGGCTCAGGATCGAGATCGACCCGACCTTGAGCATCAGGTGGCGGGCGAGCCCGACCGGCGTCCCCAGGTAGGCGACGGTCACGGCGCGGAGGATGTGACCATGGCCGAAGAGGGCGTAGTTGAGGTCAGGCTCGGCCTCGAGGCCAGCCAACAGGCGCCGTCCCCGCTCGACCACCTGGTCGGCTGACTCCCCGCCCGGGCAGCCATCGCGCCAGAGGTCCCAGCCCGGCCTGGTCCGCTGGATCTCGGCACTGGTGATGCCCTCATAGTCACCGTAGTCAAACTCGGTCAGCAGCGGCGACATCTCGGCATCGGGCTGGATCCCGGAGAGGCGGGCGGTGGCGCAGGCGCGCTGGAGCGGGCTGGAGATTACCCTGGCGAAGGTCAGCCCAGCAAGCCTGGAGCGCAGGCCTTGCGCCTGCGCCTCACCCCTTGGGGTGAGCGGGATGTCCGAGCTTCCCGTGTGCCGATGCTGCAGCGACCACTCCGTCTCCCCGTGCCGAATCAGGTAGATGGCCACTGGCAGCAAGTCTACGATCGGATTGGGGAAAGGCTGACTTGGCGCCTCGGTATACTGAGGCGCGCCTCGGGAAGTAGCTCAGTCCGGTTAGAGTGCACGGTTCGGGACCGTGAGGTCGGCGGTTCAAATCCGCCCTTCCCGACCACTTCCTCCGCGGGTTTTCCGAATCCGACCTCGGGCAGTGCCTCTGTGGGAGGGCCGTTTGTCCCCAAGCATGAAGTGGAAAGGCGGACCGCCCCGGGACGACCTGGGCCCACACCCCGAACGGTCACGCCTCGACCGCCTCCCGCACCGCCGCGCCGGGGCCCAGGTCGCGAACTCGCTGCGGCGCAGCCCCTGCAGTGCTGCCAGCACTCGCTCGCCGACCGCGGATCGCTACCGCCAGCACCACCACTGTCGCGCCCACGAACAGTGTCGCGGCAATGAAAGCATGGTCAGCTCCGACAACGAATGCGGCCCGTGCGTTGGCCACTGACTGGCCAACGACGACGCGCCCTGCCGTTCCGAACACCGATACCAGCACCGCCAGCCCGAGCGCACCGCCCATCTGCTGCATCACATTGACCAGGCCCGACGCCGCGCCGGCATCTTCTTGGCGGACGCCGGCCAGAGATGCCCCAGTCAAGGGTACGAAT
>DATDII010000011.1:0-2533 GCA_036521135.1 Candidatus Dormiibacterota bacterium
GTCTCGATGCAGCAGTTCCGGACCCGGGAGCAGGCGCTGGCTTCGGTGGCTCTCCCGGCCAGCTGACCGCGCCCCGTCCGTCAGCAAGCGTTGAGTGACCCGGGGCTGGGAACAGACCCCAGGTGGTTGCGGCCGTGGTCCGAAGCACCACTGCGGTAAAGGTGGGGCCCTTCCCGTTTTCCTACTTGAGCAGGCGGGACAGGCGACGGTCCGCCAGTTGGCGCCCGCCCGTCTGGCAGCTGGGGCAGTACTGGAGCGACCGGTTGGCGTAGGCGACCTCACGGATGGTGTCGCCGCAAACGGGACAGGGGTTGCCGGTCTGGCCGTGGACGCGCATCGCCTGACGCTTCTCACCCTTGAGGTCGGCGGCGGCCGAGTTGGCCAGCTCCGCCACCGCGCCCCCCAGCAGTTCGACGAGCGCCCGGTGGAGGGCTTCGACCTGGTCGGGGGAGAGCTTGCTCGCCGCCTGGAACGGCGAGATCCGGGCGGCGTGGAGGACCTCGTCCGAGTAAGCGTTGCCAACTCCGGCGACGAGCGACTGCCGGGTCAACGCCGCCTTGACCGTGCCCGGGGCATTGGTCAGCAGCTGAGCCAGGCTCTCGCTCGAGAACGTCGGGTCGAGTGGATCCGGGCCTAGTTCAGCCAGGGCCGGGATCCGGTCCGGGTCCTCGACCAGCCAGAAGGAGACCCGTTTCTGGGTCCCAGCCTCGGTGACGTCGAAGCCGGGTGCGCCTGTGGGGGAGGAGCCGTCGAGACCGACCCGGAGTGCGATCGGGCCGCGCCCGGGGCTGGCCACCGTCGCCGGCAGGCCGTCATACCAGCGCACCCAGCCGGCCCGGCCCAGATGGATGACGAGCCAGGCGAGATCGCTGTGGAGGCAGAGGTACTTGCCCCGCCTGGTCCAGCCCTGGACTCGCTGGCCCGCCAGGCCGGTCAGGGGCGGCGCGACCGTCTTCAGCGCCGAGAAGGAGGCGAGCTCGACCCGCTCCAGCCGGCGGCCCTTGGTCTGCCGGTCGAGGAAGCCGACCAGGGCTGCCACCTCGGGCATCTCGGGCACGCCGGGTGTCCCGGGTCAGCCGCCGACGAGGCCGAGGGCCTCGGCGCACTCGGCCAGGGCCTCTGAGTGTTCCGCCGCCGAGCGCCGGCCGGCACCCATGGTGTTGATGGAGACATGGCTGGCCCCGGCCGCCTGCCATCGGCCAACCAGGTCGACCAGCTCCGCCAGCCCGCCATCGGGGTAGGAGACCCGCCCCTCCATGCCCAGCTGGGCCGGGTCCCGGCCTGCCGCCTCGGCCCCCTCGGCGACCAGGGCGGCAGCCTCCTCCAGGCCGGTTCCGGGCCCGACCTGGGGGAACCAGCCATCCGCCAGGCGCCCGGCCCGGCGCAGGGCCGGTGCCACCCGCGCCCCGAACCAGATCGGAATCGGCCGCTGGACGGGGAGGGGGGCAAGGCCGGCCCCGGTCACCTGCTCAGGGTCGCCCTCCTCGGTGACCGAGGGCTCGCTCCACAGCCGTCGGAGCAGGGCGACCTGCGCCTCCAGGCGGCGGCCACGATCCCCAAAGGACTTGCCCAGAGCCTGGTACTCGACCGAGTTCCAGCCGAGCCCCACCCCGATCCGGAGCCGACCCTGGGCGAGGATGTCCACCGTGGCCGCCTGCTTGGCCACCAGGGCGGTCTGGCGCTGGGGCAGGATCAGCACCCCGGCGACCAGCTCCAAGGTAGTCAGGGCGGCCAGGTAGCCGAACAGCACCAGGGGCTCGTGGAACCGGCTCTCTAGGTCGTAGGGGCCGTCCCAGCCGCGGTGGACGGCAGGGTCCGCACCGAGGACGTGATCGTAGGCGAGCAGGTGGCTGAAGCCCAGCCGCTCGGCCCGCTCGGCGTACTCGCGGATCGGGCCCGGCTCGGGCTCGATCTCGGTCTGAGGAAAGACGACCCCGATTCGCACCGCTCCGGTGTATCAGATCGAGGTCGGCCCGGACGCGCCGACGGGCGCTCGCAGAGGCCGGCTTGGGCGCTTTGGCTAACCGCTGGTCTGCTGGACGTCGAGGGTGCTGGTCGACTTGAGCAGGATCTGGGTGCCCAGCAAGGGCTCGAGCGGGTGCGCGAGGTAGGTGACCGTCACGGTGAAGCTGACCGGGCTGCTCAGCGAGGGGTTGCCGACCACGGTGATCGACGCGGTTCCCGACTGGGGAGTCTGGACCAGTTCGTTGGGGTCGCTCCCGCTGACGCAGAGCTGGTTGGTGTCGACGGGAAGGATGTTGGCCGCCTTCTGGACAGCGGTCTCGATCAGCTCCGGGGTCGACGTCTCACAGCCGCCCGATACCAGGGTGGTGTGGACCAGCACCTCTCGGGCCCCGCCCTGGGCGCCGCTGTTGACGGCTGTGTTCTGAAAGAAGAGGTAGCTGGCCGCGATCACGCCGAAGACCACCGCCAGGAAGATGGGGGCGACCAGCGCGAATTCAACGAGTCCCTGACCGCGGGCCTGCTTGGTCATGGCCCTACTGGGTCAGGATCGCGCCGGATCCCTTGATCC
>DATDII010000012.1:0-3901 GCA_036521135.1 Candidatus Dormiibacterota bacterium
GACACCTGGCAGAGGATCGCCTCGACGATGGACACCCTGAGCCGGGCCCGGATCTACATCGACGACACCCCGGCGCTCTCGGTGATCGAGATGCGGGCCAAGGCGCGCCGGCTCCGGGCCGGGAGCCAGGTCGACCTCTTCATCGTCGACTACCTCCAGCTGATGCGCTCGACCACCCGCTCCGACTCCCGGGCCCAGGAGGTGTCCGAGATCTCCGCCGGGCTCAAGAGCCTGGCCCGGGAGCTGGACGTGCCCGTGATCGCCGTCTCCCAGCTGAACCGGGAGTCGGAACGGCGGACCGACCGCCGGCCCCAGCTCAGCGACCTGCGCGACTCGGGCAGCATCGAGCAGGACTCCGACATCGTCATGTTCCTCTACCGCCCCGGGATGCACGAGGACGGCAAGGATCCCGGGATGACCGAGCTCGACATCGCCAAGAACCGCAACGGACCGGTCCGCCGGATCAACCTCTTCTTCAACGCTGGCCAGACCGCCTTCCATGACGTCGACCGGGTCCACCAGGACCCGGCCGGTTGACCGGGCCGAGCGGATGAGCGTGGTCATCTGCCTCGGTGGCCAGTGGGGCGACGAGGGCAAGGGCAAGATCGTCGACCTGCTGGCCGAGTCCGCCCAGATGGTGATCCGGAGCCAGGGCGGCAACAACGCCGGCCACACCGTCGTGGTCGGCGACCGCACCTTCAAGTTCAACCTGATCCCGGCCGGCATCCTCCACCCGGAGACCGTCTGCGTCATCGGCAACGGGGTGGTGCTCGACCCCAAGGTCCTCCTCGCCGAGCTCGAGGACCTCGAGTCCCAGGGCGCCAACCTCGACAACCTGGTGATCAGCGAGCGGGCCCACATGATCATGCCCTACCACCCGGTCCTGGACCGGATGGAGGAGGGGGCCCGGGGCGACGACCGGCTCGGGACCACCTACCGCGGGGTCGGCCCCGCCTACAGCGACAAGGTGCGCCGGATCGGCTTCCGGGTGGGCGACCTCCAGAAGCTCAGCTTCCTTGAGAAGAAGCTCAACTTCGTCCTGCCCCTGAAGAACGAGGTCCTCACCCGCCTCTACCGCTCGGAGCCGTTCACCGTGGCCGCCATCCTGGCCGAGTACAAGGACTACGCCGCCCGGCTCGACCGCTTCATCAGGGACCCCTACCCCCTGGTCCAGGCGGCGGTCGGGCGGGGCGACCGGGTGATCCTCGAGGGTGCCCAGGGCACCATGCTCGACCTCGACCTCGGCACCTACCCCTACGTCACCAGCTCCTACCCCTCCGCCGGGGGCGCCCTGGCCGGGGCCGGCATCGGTCCCCGCCATGTCGGCCGCACCATCGGGGTCTTCAAGGCCTACACCACCAGGGTCGGCTACGGGCCCTTTCCCACCGAGCTCGAGGGGTCTCTGGGCGAGTACCTGCGCGAGCGCGGCAACGAGTACGGCACCACGACCGGCCGGGCCCGCCGGGTAGGCTGGTTCGACGCCTGCGTCGCCCGCTACGCCGTCGCCGTCAACGGGATCGACTCCATCGCCCTGACCAAGCTCGACGTCCTCGACGAGTTCGAGGTCGTCAGAATCTGCACTGGCTATCGGAGCAAGGGGGAGCCCCAAGACCACCCCATGGCCAACATCTCGCACCTGAAGCACCTGGAGCCGGAGTACGAGGAGCTGCCCGGATGGCAGCGCAGCACCCGCGAGGCGCGCCAGCTCGGGGATCTGCCCGAGGCCGCCCGCCGCTACCTCGACCGGATCGCCGGGCTGGCCCAGGCCCCGGTCGACTGGGTGTCGGTGGGGGCGGGTCGGGACCAGACCATCGAGCCCTCGGCTTGGTAGGTCGGGCGGGGTCTCCCGGCTGGCGCCGGGGGGCGGGGCTGGCCGCGCTGGTGCTGGCCCTGGGCATGGCCGTCTCGGCGCTCCTGCTCGGCGCCGCCGCCACCTCCTCGCCCTGGGCCCCGCTCCGGCCCCTGCCGATCGCCGCCGACCAGCACGCCATGGTCTGGAAGGTGGTGGCCGACCCGAGCAGCCCCCAGGACCTGGCCGCGGCCACCAGCAAAGGGGTCTGGACCAGCATCGATGACGGCCGGACCTGGGCCGCCAGCCCTCTGCACCAGTTCACCTGGACCCTGGCCTACGGCAGCTCCGGGGATGTCCTCTACGCCGGCACCCTCCACGCCGGGATCTTCCGGAGCAGCGACTCCGGCCTGAGCTGGAAACAGGTCAACACCGGGCTCCGCAGCCTGGACGTCCGCAGCATCGCGACCGGTCCCACCGCGATCGTGCTCGGCACCGAGGCCGGGGTCTACGTCAGCGGCGACGGCCTCGCCTGGGAGCGGGCCGGGCTCGACGACCTCAGCATCTCGGCGGTCGCCATCGTCGCCGACAGCCCCCTCGGGGTCCTCGCCGGCTCCGACCAGCTGAGCCAGCCCAACAACCTCTATCGCTCCCTCGACGTCGGCGTCGCCTCGGGCTGGCAGGCGGTCTCCGGGGGCGACCCCGGGGGCTCGCCCGTCTTCGCGGTGGCGGCCGGGCCGGTGCTCAAGGGGGGCACCGACCCGCCCATCCTGGTGGGCAGCCTGAAGGGGCTCTACGCCAGCGCCGACGGAGGCGGCACCTGGCAGGCCCAGGCCCTGGCCGGGGGGGCCCTCTGGTCGGTCGACGCCATCGCCTTCGACCCCGACAACCCGGCCGTGATCTACGTCGGCGGCGACAACGGGGGCAGCACCGGCGGGGGCCTCCAACGCACCACCGACGGGGGCGGCACCTGGGTCGCCTTCCAGCACGGCCTGGCCAACCCCGAGATCACCTCGCTCACCTCCCTTTCGACAACCCCGCTGACCGTCCTGGCCACGTTCTGGAACCCGGTCGGGCGGGTCGGCGGCGTCGCCCGCGCCCTCGACGCGACCGCGCCACCGCCGGTCGCGCTCAAGTCGAGCTCGGGGACGCCGATCTCGGTCGCGGTGTCGCCGACCCCGACCGCGAGGCCCACCCCCCGCCACCACCACCACAAGGCGGCGGGCCGGGGCCCGATCTCGGTGCCGCTCCTGGTCGCGGTGATCGTGGTCGTGATCGTCCTGCTGGTCCTGTTCGCGATCTACCGGCGCCGGAGGCGCCTTAGGCTGGAAGCGGAGGCCCCACCATGACCGAGGAAGTCCTAGGCGCGACTGCGGAGGAACGGCTGGCCGCGCTCGGGCTCGAGCTGCCCACGCCCCCGGTGCCGATCGCCAGCTACGTGCCCTTCACCTACGCCGGGGAGCTGATCGTCACCTCCGGGGTCCTCCCGGTCCAGGACGGCCGCCTGGTCCAGGGCCGGCTCGGCGCCGACGTCACCGTCGAGGAGGGCGCCCACGCGGCCAGGGCCGCGGCCCTCTCGCTGCTTGCGCTGCTGGCCGCGTCCGCGGGCCGGCTGGAGCGGATCCAGGGGCTCCTGCTCCTGACCGGCTACGTCCGCTCCGCGCCCGACTTCGCCCGCCAGTCCGAGGTCATCGACGGGGCCTCCAAGCTGCTGGTCGACGTCCTTGGCGAGTCGGGCCGCCATGCCCGGGTCGCGATCGGCGTGGCCGAGCTGCCCCGGGGGGCCTGCCTCGAGCTCCAGCTGATCGCCAGACGCCAGGAGGAGCCCGCCTAGCTGCGGCCCTCGACCAGGCGGGCGACTCCACCCGCGCCGAGCAGGCGCCCCGGGTTACTGACAAATGGCCAAGGCTCTCGACCGGCCTCCAAAACCGATGACCGACCACCACGCGCTCGGCCCCCTATCCCGCTAGCCAGACCCCAGCGAGTTGCGGACGAGCCTGCCCCGCTGCATCACCAGCTGGACGTGTCGCTCAGGCCGGCTCAGCACCCGGACGTCCAGGAGCGGGTCGGCATCGAGAACGAGGAGGTCAGCCTGCGCCCCCGGGGCGATCT
>DATDII010000013.1:0-24288 GCA_036521135.1 Candidatus Dormiibacterota bacterium
CTGGAACGTTGCCAATCCCGCCCATCACCGCCGCGGTGAAGGCGACCAGACCCCCGAACTCACCCATGTCATAGGTGACCGTTCCGTAGTTCAGCCCGTAGAGAACCCCGGCGGCCGCTCCCATGGCGCCACCGAGGATGAACGTCAGCGAGACGATGCGAGTGGTGTTGACGCCCATCAAGGCTGCCGCGTTGCGATTGACGGCGATGGCACGCATTGCCCTCCCCGCCTTCGTCCGCTGGACAAACGCCTGCATCGCGATCATCAGAAGGACGGCGACGACAAAGATCACCACCTCGGTCGGGGTCAGGACCACAGGACCCAGATGCCAGGGGGTGGTCGAGACCACGGCCGGGTAGGTGAGCGGCTGAGCCCCGGTGATCACCTGAACTACGCTGATGAGCAGGAAGAACACGGCCAGCGAGCTCACCAAGGGAGCGAGCAGCGGGGCATTGCGCAGCGGGCGGTAGGCGATGCGCTCGACCAGGAAGGCCAGTGCACCGGTCAGGATCATCGACGCCAGGAGGGTGATGACGATTGCCGGCAGCGGGTTCTGCAGGCCGAACTTGCCCATCAGAGTGAAGATGAAGACGCCGAGGTAAGCGCCGACCTCGTAGAGGCCCCCTTGGGCGAAATTGATCAGCCGGACGATGCCGTAGACCATGGTGTAGCCCAAGGCGATGAGCCCATACACCGAGCCGACCACCAGGCCGTTGACGATCTGCTGGAGGAGCTCTTGTGGACTCATCGCCGGGCTGACACCGCTGTCTGACGGTGAGGTTGGCTCTAGATCTTTGGACTAAGCGTTGGGGTTCCAGAAGATCTTGTTGCCACCTCCGGCCTCGACCTTATACATGAGGTATTGCGGGGTTACGTTGTTGCCGATGCTGTTGAAGTTCACCACACCGGTGACACCGTGGTAGGTGTGGGTTGCGGCCAATCCCTTGATGATTGCCTTTGCCCCGAGACCGTGCTCCTTCTCAGCGGCCGCGGCGAGCACGTTGACGCAGTCGTAGCTGTAGGCTGCGAAGTTGGTGGGCTGGCCGTACTTGGCCACATATGCCCTAAGGAAGGTCTTGGCGGACTTGGTCGCGCCCTTGGCGTGGGCGAGATCCTGGGGGGTCGGCGCGCTCGAGAGATAGCTGCCGACCGCGGCCGTGCCACCGGTCTGGTAGTAGAGCGGGCCGATCACGCCGTCGTCGCTGATGAACGGGATGGTGATGCCCAGGGCGCGAGCCTGCTTTACCAGTAGTCCCGCGGCCGGGTTGAAGCCGCCGAATTCGATCGCCTGAACGCTGGGCGACATACCCTTGATCTGGGTCAGGACCGAGCTGAAGTCGGTGGCGGCAGCGTTTATGCCCTCGTCTTCAACCACCTTGCCACCCAGGCTCTTGAAGGTCTTGCTGAAGAACGAGGCGACGCCCTGGCCGTAGGTCTCCTCGTCGTTGACCGCGACCACGCGCTTGACGTGGAGGACCTTGTAAGCGAAGTCGGCCTCGACCGCGCCCTGGTAGTTGTCGGTGCCGCAGACCCGGAAGACGTTCTTGTACCCCTGGAGGGTGAGCGTCGGGTTGGTCGAGGCCGCGCTGATCAGCGGGATGTCAGCCGTGTGGAGGATCTTCGACGCAGGGATGGAAATCGACGAGTTGAAGAACCCGATCACCGCGTTCACGTGGTCCGAGACGAACGAGTTGGCGCAGGCAACCCCGATTGCCGGGGTGGCCTGGGTGTCGCAGGAAATGATCTTGATCTGATGGCCGTCGACGCCGCCTGACTTGTTGATCTGGGACTCGGCCATGTCGACCGCGTGCTGGTCGCTCACGCCGTAGGTCGCCTCCGACCCGGTCAGGGGGTTGGCGAACCCGATGACGAACTGGGAGCTGGCCCCGACCGGAGCGGTCGCCCAGGCGAGGGACGCTCCGGCCGCCAATGCGCTGGCGGCGCCGAGGGCCCCGATACACCTCAGCGCCAGTAGCTTGCGCGATCTCATTCCGCACCCTCCTACCGCCCACGAGGCGGCCAAACCCCGGTCCTCAGCCGCCGGTTGTGTGCTATATAGAACATAGAGGTTGGCAAAGTCAATGAATGGCTGGAGTCGGTTACTCTGAGCAGGATGGCGGGCAGCGCAAGCGCTCCGGCGGAAGCCGCCCCTGCCCCGCCTCAAGGCTCGGCGGCCGGGAGCGTACGGCTCCTCGAGCTGGACCTCGCCAGCCTCAGGTCGAGAGCCTACGAGGCAATCCGGAGCAGCATCATCACGGGGGAGCTCGCCGAGGACGAGATCTACCCGGTGTCCTTCTTCGCGGCCCGGCTCGGCGTTTCCGCCACCCCGATCCGGGAGGCTCTCTTCGACCTCGCCGGGGACGGCTTGATCGAGGTCGTCAGGAACCGCGGCTTCAAACTGCCGCGGCTCTCCGAGCGCGACATGGACGAGCTCCATGAACTGCGGCTGATGGTTGAGTTGCCCGGGGTAGTGCGCGTCGCGGCGACGGGACGGCTTAGGGAGCCGCGACGCTTGCGCCAACTGGCTCTGGATCTGATCGAGCTGGCGGACCGGAAGGACGCAGTCGAGTACCTCACCATCGACCGGGCCTTCCATCTCGAGCTGATCTCCGGCCTGGAGAACCAGCGCTTGGTCCGTCTGGTCGCGCTCCTGCGCGATCAAGCCCGCTTTCGCGGCATCCGCCGTCTGGCTGAGAGCGGCGACCTGATGAGCTCCGCCCACGAGCACCTGGCGCTGCTGGAGGTGGTGGCGGCAGGAGACGTAGCCGGAGCCGAGTCCGCCATCAGGGCCCACCTTGCCCACACCAGGCTGCTCTGGGAAGGGGTGGTGGCGCGCTAGTGGGAATGCAGTCGACGAAAGCGGCACCAGGGAGGCCAAGCCAGTGAATACCGACATAGCCCAGCTCTTCCCCCACCACCTGGCGGCGATCATCCGGTGGCAAGACCGGGGCCAAGCTGCCCAGGCAGCCTTGGTCGCGGCTCAGGCCGGTGTCGGTTCGGTGGAGGTCACGGCCGGGACTCCGGGGGCCTTCGACCTGATCGCGGAGCTCAGGTCGCGCCGCGACCTTCAGGGAGCCTGCGCCTTCGGCGCTGGCACCATAACCGACGCCGAGATCGCGGCCCGGGCCATCGACGCCGGGGCGCAGTACCTGGTCACGCCCTACCTGGTCCCGGCCGTCGCCGAGGTCGCCAAGCGGGCCGGAGTTCCGCTGGTGATGGGGGCGATGACGCCGACCGAGATCGCTCAGGCGGAGGCGCTCGGAGCGCAGCTGGTGAAGGTCTTCCCCGCCGCTCCGATCGGCGGTCCCGCTTACATTCGAGCCGTCCGAGGCCCGATGCCGAGCACCCCGATCTGGGTCAGCGGTGGGGTGCTGATCGACGACGGTGCTGAGTACCTCAAGGCGGGCGCGGACGTGGTGGGCCTGACCAACGACCTGTTCCGTCCCGAGCTACTGATCGCGGAGGATTGGGCGGGGCTGACCGGCCTCTGCGAACGGGCGCTGGCGGCGCTCAGCGATGCCAGGCCGACCCCGTCGTCCGCCGCCGTGTGACCGGGGCCCGGCTTCGGGTCGTCGTCGTCGGCCTCGGTGCGATGGGCTCGGCTGCCGCCTTCCACCTCGCCCGCCGGGGAGCTCACGTGACTGGGCTGGAGCTGTTCGGTCCGGCCCATGATCAGGGGTCGTCCCATGGCGAGTCGCGGATCATCCGCCAGGCCTACTTCGAGGGGCCGGGATACGTTCCCCTGGTCATGCGGGCCTACCAGCTCTGGGGTGAGCTCGAGGCCGCCGGCAAGGAGCATCTGATAGAGCGGACGGGCGGCATCATGATCGGGCCGGCAGATGGCCCGGTCGTGAGCGGCTCCCTGGCGAGCGCCGAGCGTTGGGACCTGCCCCACCGGCTTCTGACGGCGACTGAGGTGGCCGAGGAGTTCCCGGCCCTTCGCCCACCCCCTGATCAGGCTGGGCTCTTCGAACCCGAGGCTGGGGTTCTTGCGCCCGAGCTGGCGGTGCTGGCCCACCTGCGCCAGGCCGCCGGCCACGGTGCGGAGCTCCACTTCGGGGAGCCGGTCCTTGACTGGGAGCCGCTCGGAACGGGGGTCTCGGTTCGCACCGCTGCCCGCACCTACCAGGCGGACCGGCTGGTCCTGGCGGCGGGAGCCTGGACGAGCGGGATCTGGAACCTCCCCGAGGTTCCCCTGCAGGTTGAGCGCCAGGTCATGGTCTGGTTTGCCCCGGCGGCGATTGGGCCCTTCACCGCCCCCACTTGTCCGATCTACCTGTTCGAAGGCCGGGCTGGCTCGTACTACTACGGGATCCCGACCCGAGACGGCAGGACCGCCAAGGCGGCGCGCCACCATGGCGGGGAGGTGACCACGGCGGAGGACATCCGGCGGGAGGTCGGCGAGAGCGACCTCGCGCTGGTCCGCGAGGGCCTGGCCGAGACCGTCCCCGAGCTGGCCACGGCGCCAGTCGCCCGGAGCGCCACCTGTCTCTACACCAACAGCCTCGACCACCACTTCATCGTCGGCCTCCATCCAGGCTTCGCCCAGGTCGCCGTCGCCGCCGGCTTCTCCGGGCACGGCTTCAAGTTCGCATCTGCAGTCGGTGAAGCTCTGGCGGATCTGGTCGAGGTGGGTGAGTCACCCCAACCGCTCGGCGACTTCCAACCATCTAGGTTCATGGCTCACCAGAGCGGAGGGAAGGGGATGTTGGGATCTGGCGGGACCCCGATCCCGAGCGCGGCCATGACCTCCCCGATCACATAGATCGAGCCCAGCGCCACGACCAGACCCGTTGGTCCAGCCAGATGGCGCGCACGTCCGAGCGCCTCATCCACCGCTTCGACCTTCTCGCAGGGGCCGTTCCAGTTCTGGGCCAGGAGCGAGGGGGCGGCGGCCCGGGCCGAGCCCGCCCGAGTGAGGACGGTGGCGCTGAAGTCCACCTGGGCCAGCAGCTCGAGCATTCCCCGATGGTCGTGGTCCTCCATCGCCCCGAAGAGAAGCACGACGGGCCGGCCCGCTCCGACCCGGTGGATCTCGGGGATGACCGCCTCCACGGCGGCCGGGTTGTGAGCGGCGTCGATCAGGCACCAGGGCGGTTCGCCCAAGGTCTGGAGCCGGCCCGCCCAGCTGGCCCTCGCCAACCCCTCTCGAACAGCCTCGTCCGGGAGGGGGAAGCCGAGCTCGCCAAGGCAATCGGCGATCGCGACGGCAACCGCGGCGTTGCCCACCTGAAAGGCGCCCTCGAGGCCGACCTCGAGGTGGTCGCGGACGGTGGCCGGGGTCTCGACCCGGAACCCCTTCGCGCCCGAGCTCGGGCTCACCCGAATCTCCTGTCCCAGCTTCCAGAGGCGGGCCGGGGCCGCCCTAGCCGCCCTCTCGACCGCGGCTAGGGCCTCGTCCGGAACTGCGGCGACCACCAGGTTTCCGGGCTTGATGATGGCCGCCTTCTCTTGGGCAATCGCTGCGACCGTGTTGCCCAGCTGGGCCTGGTGGTCGAGCGCGATCGAGGTCAGCGCGGCGACTCCACCATCCCAGACGTTGGTGGCATCGAGGCGCCCGCCCAGGCCGACCTCGCAGACCACCAGCTCGGCATTCCCCTGACGCGCGGCGAGGAACCCCATCGCGGTCAGCAGCTCGTGGTGGGTCGGCCGCCCGCCCGCCAGGGCCATCCGGTCGGCCGCATCGCTGACGGCCGTCGCGATCTGGGTGAAGAGCCTCTCGTCGATGGGGCGGCCACCGAGCTGGATGCGCTCCCGATAGCTGGTCAGGTGAGGCTTGGTGAGCAGGGCGACGCGGACTCCGGCCCGGCTCGCCATCGCTGCGACCAGGGCGCAGACCGAGCCCTTGCCGTTGGTTCCCGCCACCAGGACCCCGGGCAGGCCGACTTCGGGATTGTCGAGCTGGGCCAGCAATTGGCGGGTCGACTCCAAGCCCAACCGCATCCCGGGTGTGCTCGCCTGGACCAGGCGCAGCAGGGCGTCCCGGTAGGCGATCCCGGGCTCGCGACCAGGACCGGGGGGAGGATCCGTCGTCATCCGGCTCGCCCTCCGGCCCCGGGCAGTGCCCGCTTCGGGAAGTTGCGATCGCGCGCTCGGTTCGTCGCAGTTCTGGATGAGTTCCGCAACCGAGGCTGGTGACGTTCGCGAATCGGGCGGGAGCGCACCCGTGGCATTCTGCACGGGTGGACGGGACCGCCATCCGATCACGAAGTGTCATCATCTCGGCCCTGGGGCTGGTGACCGTGCTGCTGGCTGCCTGTGGCCCGAGCAACCCAAGCCACCCCACCGCCACCCCGTCCGCGTCCCCGAGTCCAGTTCTGCCAGGACTGCTGGGACTGGCGGGGGAGACCACCGCGCCCCTGGCGCTTGCCGGGCCGTACCGGGCCGATGGGGCCCTGGGCCGGGAGGCCGGGAAGGCCAAGTCGGTTGCCATCCCGGGCACGGCGCTGGCGGCGGTGACGGCGCTGGCCCAGGCGCTAGGTGTGCCCGGACCACCGATCAGCACTGCCACCGGGCTCGGCTACAACCTGGGCGCGACGACCGGGTACCAGTTGACCACCAACGCCACCCTCACCGACTTCAACTTCCATCCCAACACGCCGACCGACGAGGTCGGCACCACTCCGACCGTCGCCGGCGCCGAGGAGTTCGCCGAGAGCTTCCTCAGCAGCGCCGACGTGCCAGCCCAGGGTGGGGTCATCCCGCTCCCCGCCCTCAGCACCAGCAGCGCCTCGGATCGCACCGTCTACTTCCAGTGGTCGCTGGACGGGCTCCCCGTCGTCAACATCCTGGGACAGCCCCTCGAGATCGCGGCCGACGTCGCCACCAACCAGCACGAGACGACCCAGCTGGTTGGGATCACCGGCGCCCTCCCCTACGGCGCGACCGCGACGCCGATCGCCTACCCCGCGATGACGCCGGACCAGGCGCTCGGCTATCTCAACTCGGGAGCGATCAAACCCGACGGCTACCTGCTCTCACCGACCGGGCGGCCGCTCCCCAGCCCGTCCCCCTCGCCCTCGGGACCGACCAGGATCAGCTCGGTCGCCCGGGCCCTGGTCTTCAGCTATGGGACGGCGGTACCGGTCTACGTTTTCGTGGTCAGCGGCAACCCCAAAGTCGGCCAGTTCGTGACCTGTGCCGTCGCGCCCGACGGCTGCGTGCCCCTCCGCTTTGCCCATCCGCTCATCTCGCCCGAAGGCTGACCCGAACCGGCCGCAAAGGAGCATGCCAATTGGGCCGGTCAGCAACTCTCCAGGGGGCGGGAGCGGTGGCCGATTCAGGCGACCGGAACCAGCTCCTTCAGAGCGGCGACCAGGTGCATCACCGACTCCCGGGCATCCCCGAACAGCATTAGCGTCTTGGGGTTGTAGTAGAGGTCGTTCTCGATCCCGGCAAAGCCAGGATTCATGCTGCGCTTGAGCACGACGACGTTGGCCGCCTGATCAACGTTGAGGATCGGCATTCCGTAGATCGGGCTCGAGGGATTGCTCCGCGCCGCCGGATTGGTCACGTCGTTGGCGCCGATCACCACCGCGACGTCGGTGCGGGCAAAGTCCGCGTTGATGTCGTCCATCTCATACAACTGGGTGTAGGGCACGTCGGCCTCGGCGAGCAAGACATTCATGTGCCCGGGCATCCGTCCCGCCACCGGATGGATGGCGTACTTGACCTGCACACCACGCTTCTCGAGCTGGGTCGCCAGCTCTCGCACATCGTGCTGGGCCTTGGCCACCGCCATGCCATAGCCGGGGACGAAGATCACCTGCCGCGCATAGCCGAGCAGGATCGCCACGTCCTCCGCGGTGACGCTGTGCACCGCCTGGTCGGGACTCGCCTCGGCGGCGGCTCCGGCGCTGGCCTCGCTCCCGAACGCGCTGAAGAGAACGTTGGCCAGGGATCGGTTCATGGCTCGGCTCATTAACTGGGTCAGGATCGTTCCCGACGCCCCGACTAGGGCACCGGCGACGATAAGGACCTCATTGTCGAGGACGAATCCGCTGATCGCCGCCGCCAGTCCGGTGAAGGAGTTGAGCAGCGAGATGATCACCGGCATGTCGGCACCGCCGATCGGGAGCACGAAGGCGACACCAAACAGCAGGGCGAGCGCCTCGAAGACGACGAAGAGCCAGGGCGAGGCGTCGACGCTCACCATGGTCACGCCCAGGGCCACGATCACGAGCAGGAGCACGCCGTTGGCGATCCGCTGATGGGGGAAGGTGATCGGGCTCCCCCGCATCACCCCCTGCAGCTTGCAGAACGCGATCAGGCTGCCAGAGAAGCTGATCGACCCGATCAGGCAGCCGAGCATGATCGGCACCGAGCTGCCCGCGGAGATGGTGGAGGTGTGGGGGCCGAGGTGGGCCGTGTGGCGCAGGAATTCATCGGCGCCGATCAGCGCCGCAGCTCCACCTCCCATCCCGTTGAAGAGGGCGACCATCTGCGGCATCGCGGTCATCCGCACCGCTCGGGCGGCGAGCGCGCCGACAACCGCACCGACGACCAGGGCGGGTACCACCGCGGCCCAGGGCAGCGCTCCCAGCCCCACGAAGGTGACCACCAGGGCCACCAGCATGCCGACCGCGGCCAGCCGGTTGCCCTGCCTGGCGGTGGCTGGTGAGCTGAGCTGGCGGATGCCGAACACGAAGAGCACGACGGTTGCCAGGTATCCGAGCGCGACCAGCTGGGGATAGTGGATCACTTGGGTGCCGGCCGCTCGGCATCGGGACGACGCTTGAACATCTGGAGCATCCTGTCGGTGACCACGAAGCCGCCGACCACGTTGATGGTTCCGAGGAGTACGGCAAGGAATGCGATGACGGTCCCCAAGGTGCCGTGGACCCCGGCGGCAATCGCCAGCGCTCCCACCAGCACGATGCCGTGGATGGCGTTGGTGCCTGACATCAAGGGGGTGTGCAGGGTGGCCGGCACCTTGGAGATCAGGTCGAAGCCGATGAAGATCGCCAAGACAAAGATGAAGACCCCGATCAGCAGGGTGCCCCCAAAGGCGCTCACGTGGCGACCTCCCGAACCTTGCCCTCATGGGTGACGCAGGTGGCGGCGATCACCTCGTCGTCAAAGTTGAGCTGGATCCGGCCGTCGCGGATCAGGGCCAGGGCGAAACGGGTGAGATTCCGGGAGTAGAGCTGGCTCGCGTGGTAGGCCATCCGCGACGGCAGATCGAGCGGTCCCAGGATCCAGACGCCGTGCTTCTCCACCTCTTGGCCGGGCTCGGTCAGCTCGCAGTTCCCCCCCGCCTCCGCGGCCAGGTCGACGATCACCGAGCCCGGGCGCATCTTGGCGACCGCCGCCTTGGTCACCAGGATGGGCGCGCGCCGGCCCGGGACCAGCGCGGTGCTGATCACCACGTCGGCCTCGGACACCTCCCTGGCCAGGGCCTCCTGCTCACGGTGCTGGGCTGCCGCCGAGACCTCGGCGGCGTAGCCGCCCTGGCCCTCGGCGGCCTGGACCGGCTCGCCGACATCGACGAACTGGGCCCCCAGGCTCTCGACCTGCTCCTTGACCGCCGGCCGGACGTCGAAGGCGCGCACCACTCCCCCGAGGCGGCGCGCGGTAGCGATCGCCTGGAGGCCGGCGACCCCGGCCCCGAGAACGAGGACGCGGGCGGGGGTCACCGTGCCTGCGGCCGTCATCAGGAGCGGGAAGAAACGAGGCAGGCGCGAGGCGGCCATCAGCACCGCGTGATAGCCGGAGACGGTGCTCATCGAGGAGAGCACGTCCATGTCCTGGGCCCGGCTGATCCGGGGCAGGCGGTCCAGGCTGAAGGCGGTGACCCCCCGCTTCGCCAACTGCTCCATCAGAAGGGGCTGGGCCAGCGGCTGGAGCATTCCGACCAGGACCGAACCCGGCTTGAGCTGGCCCACCTCGTCACTTCCCTGGCCCCGGGTCAGGGGTGGCCGGACCTTGAGCAGCAGGTCGGAGCTGGTCAAGACCTGGCGGTGGGTGCCGAGCACGGTCACGCCGACCTCCCGGTAGCTGGCGTCGGAGAAGAAGGCGGAATCTCCCGTCCCCTTCTCGGCCACGACCTCGGCCCCGGCCCCGATCAGCCGGGCCGCCGACTCCGGCACCAGCGCGGTCCGGCGTTCCCCCGGCGCCAGTTCCTTGGCGACCCCAATGCGCATCGCGCGACTTTACAAGGCCCCGCCCCGCAATAGCGAGCGTTCCCGGCCCGGCTCAGGTCCGTCATCCTACCCAGGTGCCGGGGATCGAGCCGTATCTGCGCCGGATGCTCCAGGGGTGGCAGCCGATCGTGGTCGCCAACCGGCCGCCGGTCGAGAGCCAGGTCGGTCCCGGAGGCAGGGAGCGGATCTCCCGGGGCGGCGGCGGGTTGGTGACGGCCATGTCGGCCCTGGCCCAGGCCAGCTCGGCGCTCTGGGTGGCGGTGGCCCGGGGCGAGTCCGACGCTCGCCTGGCGGGCCGGGCCGACCAAGACGGCGTGGTTGCGGTCGAGGCGGATGACGGGAGCAAGTTCCGGATCGGCTACATCCACCCTGAGCCCGAGGCCTACGACCTCTACTACAACGAGATCAGCAACCCTCTGCTCTGGTTCATCCAGCACTACCTCTGGGACCTCGGCCGGGAGCCGATTCTAGACTCCCGCACCGAGCATGCCTGGCGCGATGGCTACCTCAAGGTCAACGCCGCGTTCGCCGACAAGGTGGTCGAGCTGGCGGAGCGAGGGACCGGGCGTCCTCTCATCCTGAGCCAGGACTACCACCTCTACCCGATGCCGGCGATGGTCCGCCAGCGCCTGCCCAACGCCCATCTCCAACACTTCATTCACATCCCCTGGCCCACACCGCAGTACTGGAAGGTGCTCCCCCGGCACATGCGCGACGGCATTCTCGCCGGGCTCCTCGGCAGCGATGTGGTTGGGCTCCAGACCTCGCTCGACGTGCGCAACTTCCTGCTCACCTGCGAGGAGAACATGGGGCTGGCGGTCGATCACCGCCAGTCGACCGTCTTCTTCGAGGGCCGCAGCGTGTGGATCCGCGCATACCCGATCTCGATCGACGTCCGGGCGATGGCCGACCTCAGCGCCCATGCCGAGGTCCTGCGCCAGGAGGAGATGATCGCCGCCTGGCGCCCCGAGTTCCTGATCCTCCGGGTCGACCGCACCGATCTCAGCAAGAACATCGTCCGGGGCTTCCTCGCCTACGAGCGGCTCTTGGAGAGCCACCCCGAAATGCGAGGACGGGTCGTGTTCTGGGCCCTGCTCCAGCGCAGCCGCCAGAACGTCGACGCCTACCGCTCCTACCTGGGGGCGCTGGTGAGCGCCGCCGCCCACGTCAACCGTCGCTTCCAGACCGGCTCCTGGATGCCGATCCGCCTCGAGGTCGAGGAGAACCTGTTCAAGGCGGTCGCCGCCTACAAGTCCTATGACGCCCTCCTGGTCAACCCGATCTACGACGGCATGAACCTGGTGGCCAAGGAGGGGGTCCTCTGCAACGCCAAGGACGGGGTCCTGGTCCTCAGTGAGAACGCCGGCAGCTACGAGGAGCTGGGGACCGAGGCCCTCACCATCAACCCCTTCGACATCGACCAGACGGCGGCAGCCCTCCACTCGGCGCTGACCATGCCCAAGCGGGACCGCTCGACCCGGGCCCGGCACCTGCGCCAGACCGTGCGCAAGCACGACATCTCGCGCTGGATCACGGCCCAACTTCAGGACCTCAACGAACTGGTGGCTCGCTGAGGGCCTCCCCTCAGGCCGCCCGGGCCAGCTCCTCGAGGACGCCGTTGAGGAGCCGGGCCCACTCGGCCGGCCCCTCAAGGCAGATGTCGGCCTCGGCCCGGACCTGGTCTGGGGTCTCCGGGCTGAGCACGCCGAAGGCGAGGGCGAGCTCGAGGTCAAAGGCGCGCCGGTGGAGCTGGACCATCGCCGGGAGGTCCCCGAGGTCGTCCCCGGCAAAGACGCAGCCCCGGGGCGCGATCCGGTCCAGGAGCTGGACCAGCGCGGTCCCCTTGTCCCCGGCGTGGCGGTCGCGGAGCTCGAGCACGCGCCTTCCCCGGAGCAGTTCCAGATCCTCGTGCTCGGCGACCCCCGAGAGCCGGCGCCGGAGCTCCACCCCGGCCGCGTGGCGGTCAGGGGCGTTGCGGTAGTGGACCGCCACGCCCAGCGTCTTGACCTCGATGTCGACCCCGGGCAGGTCCCGGAGGGACTGGCCCAGCTCCTTGCCGATCAGCCGCAGCCGGGGCGAGGGGTTGGAGACCGGCATGGGTAGCCGGCCGGAGCGTGCCTCCCGCCACGGCTCGAGCCCGTAGCTGCCCAGAAGCAGAACTCCTGGCAGGGGGCACTGGACGAAGAGGTTGGCCAGATCCCGGCCGCTGATCACGGCGACCGGGGTCCGTTGGGCCAGGGCGGTGAGCGCTCGGGCGGCCTCCGGGAGCGGCCGGGCGCGACGGGGATCCCGCACCACCGGCGCCAGGGTGCCATCGAAGTCGGTGGCCACCAGCAGGCTGCCGGACCGGGCCAGTCGTACCAGTGGCGCGGCCAGCTGGTCGAGGGACTGGTTGGCGAGGGCGGGCACGACTTCATGATATGCGGCGCAGAAGCCATGGCCCCGATCCGCTACGCTGCGCGGATGGTCAAGGCCGAAGCACCGCAGGAGACGGTGGGGCAGTTGGTCCACGGGCTCACCGAGGACGTGCGCCAGCTGGTCACCGACGAGGTGGCCCTGGCCAAGGCAGAGATCAAGTCGGCCCTGCGGCGGGCGATCCGGGTGGCGGTGGGCGCAGTCGCCGCAGTGGCCGGGGGTGGGCTCCTGCTGTCCTTCGGGTTGGTCACCCTGGTGGAGTGGCAGCCAAACCATGTCCTGGTGGCCGGGGTGATCGCCCTGGCCGGTCTGGCTTTGGTCCTGCTCGGGCTGCTGGTTGTCTGGACCAATCGGCGGCTCTGGCCGTTCACGCAGACCAAGGCCAGCCTTGAGGAGGATCTCGAGTGGGCACGTCGACTGAGCAAGCGCGCCAGGCCGTAGTCGCGACCCGCGGTCGGGTTGAGGCCAGGGCCGACCTGCTCGAGGCGCGCCTGCGCTCTGAGCTCGACCCGCGCCAGCGCTTGCGCCGCGACGGTGCCAAGCTGGCGGTGGGCGCGGCCGCAGTGGCCCTGGTCGGGATCGTCTACGTCGCCAGATCCCGGCGCCGGAGCAGGGTGGGACGGCCGGCCGAAGTCGACTGGATCGCTGAGATGCCAAGGGAGTGGCGCGAGCGCCTGGAGGAGCTGCTGGCGGAGGCTGCAGAGCACGGTGAGTTGCCTGCCGCACCTCGAAGAGGGGGATCCGGCAGGCGTTCCCTGGCCGCGAACCTCGCAATCCGGGTGGCCAGGATGGCGGCACCGGTGGTGATGTCCGCCGCCGCCGAGCGGATCGGCCGGCGCCAGGCCGCGCGAGCGCCGAGGAGCGGGGCGGAAGTCTGACCGGGGCCGCCCGGCTCTGGTCTAGTCTCGGTCAGAAGACGGGTCGGGGCCGGCGCCGGCGCTGGATGACGGCGCTGACGATTAGCAGCAGGTAACCGGCCACCAAGAGCGCGATCCAGACGATCGATGCCGCCTGGCTGTACTGGGCTCTGTCGACGAAGGCCAGCACCGTCTCTCCGGCGATCCCGGCGGCGAGGGCGGCGACGAGCAGCCGGCGGCCGGTCCTCCTACGAAGGAGCATCAGCCCGCCCCCGAGCACCGCGATGGTGGCGGCCGTGACGTCGAGCGCCAGCCCGATCAGGCCGAGAACGACGGGCCAGAAGTAGATGATCCCGTGGGCGAGAAGCCCCGACGCCGCCTGAACCGCGAGGTAGAGCTCGGTTCCGGTGAAGATCCCCGCCGCCGCCGCCAGGCCGACCGCGTACAGACCCAGGCTCTGGGGCGCGAGGACTAGGCGGAGCAGAGGGCGAGAGATCGCACGCGCCCCCATCAGTGCGTCTGCCCAGGCATGGTTGCCGTGGCCTTTCCGATCCTATCCACCGTGGCACGGGTCATACACAAAAGCGGGCCGCCAGTCAAGGTGTGCCGAGCAATCGGGCAGGAGATCGGGGCGGCCTGGGCGGTTGAGGGCGCCCGGCTTAGAGCTCCGGGCGGAGCGCCGGCCCGGAGCCCGCGCATCCGATGCTCGAGGCGGTGCCCCGCTCTCAGGACCTCTTCGGCACCCGACGATCCGGTCCCGGTGACCCGGTCAGCGGGGCCTCGCAGTGGTCGTCCGCCATCGCCAGACGCCGAGCGGACCAGCCTCACTCGTACCGGAGCACCTCCAGGGGCCGGACCCGGACCGGTCGCCAGGCCACTAGGGCCGCCGTCCCCACCGCGACCGCGATCGCGCCCAACACCAGGGCCAGCGCCAGCGGGGTTGGGATGCCCAGGGTGACCTTGAGAACCAGCTTGCCCAGCGGCACCAGCACCAGGGCGATCGCCGCCATCCCGAAGGTGGCGCCGAGCCAGGCCACGGTCGCGGTCTCGGCCAAGACCTGGGAGTAGACGGCGCGGCTGCTGAGCCCGACCGCCTTCTGGATCCCGATCTCCCGGCGCCGCTCGAGCAGGGAGAGGGCCACCGAATTGGCCACGATCACGATCCCGGCCAGCAGCGCCAGGGAGGCGATCGCGGTCAGGAAGAGGATGGCGTTGTTGAGGAACTGGTCGATGATCAGGGTGAAGTCCGCCAGGTTGACAACCAGCGCCGAGGGATCAGCCCGCCGCAGCTTTGTCGCCCCGGCGTCGGCCCGGTCGGGCGGGAACTTCAATTCGACGACCTCGTCGGTGGTGCCGCCGCCGACGGCGGTCGCGGTGGAGGTAAGGCCGAGGATGGGGACCAGGGTGGGGTTGAACTGGATCCCCTTGCCCTTGGTCACGATCGGAATGTAGAAGCCGACCACCCGAAGCGAGAACGGCACCGGGTGGGCAGAGAATGGGTTCTCCACGGTCAGAGTGTCGCCGGGCTTGAGGGAGTAGGGCGCCGCTCGCAGGGCCGCGCTGAGCAGGACGCCGTTGTCGGTGGCGTCGCTGGCCCGGAGCTGGCGGCCGCTGGAGATGTCCACCTGGGGCAGGACCCCTTTGTCGACGGGGTAGCCCTGGACGCCGTCGAGGAGGGTGAGGACGCTCCGGGCCCGGCCGGGATGGGACGAATGCGAGCCGATCTGGGTGAAGGGCCGGCCGTTGATCGCTACCGGCTCCGCCGAGGCGACGACGGTCGAGAGCTCGCTCCGGCTGTGCGAGGCGGCCGCCGCCCTCAGCAGCGGGCCGGCGCTCTTGCTCGGAGCGACCGCGATCACGTTGTAGGTGGTCGCCTTGGTGATGAACCCGTCCAGATCACCCCGGATGTCGGTGCCGAGGACGAGGATCAGGCCCACCGCGAAGACTCCCACGAAGAGGGCGACTGCGGTGGCGGCGGTGCGGGCGCGCTGGCGTCCCGAGTTGCGCAGGGCGAGCCGGACCACGGAGCGGGTCGGGCGGGGGACGTAGACCACGATGAACCCCAGCAGCGATGCGGCGATGAGCAGGGCGCCGACGGCGCGCAGGCTGGGTAGCATGGTGATGCCGATCGAGATCAGCAGGGCGATCCCCACCAGGGCAACGTAGCCCGGGCTCAGGCGTTCGGGCACGGGGAGCCGGCCGATGACGAAGAGCGCCACGCTGAAGATCAGGGTCAGGAGCACCAGCGCCACCCCGGTGCCCACCACCAGCCAGAGCGCCAGCCAGGTCGAGCCCAAGATCGCCGAGGCCAGGAGCCAGAAGAGCGCGGCCACCACCCCAAGGAGGAGGATCGTCGATCCGACAACGCCGGCAGTGGGACCGCCCGGCATGTCCCGCAGCACCGCCACCGGCCGAACCCGGCTCAGGCGAACGATGGGCAGGATCGCGAAGATGCAGGTGGTGGCGATCCCGATCCCAACCCCGGCCAGGATCACCTCTGGGCTGAGGATGAAGTTGATCTGGACGCTGGCCACGTTTTGGACCAGGACCCGGACCCCGTCGGAGAGCGCGATTCCCGCCGCCGCCCCGGCCACCCCTCCCAAGAGCCCCAGCAGCGCCGCCTCGAGCCCGAAGAGCAGATAGAGGTCGCGGCGCCGGTACCCGGTGGTCTTGAGCATGGCGATCTCGAGCCGGCGCCGGGCCAGGCTCACCTGCATCGCGTTGATGATCCCGATCCCGCCGATGAGGAGCGCCGCCAGACCGGCCACGGAGAGGAACTGGGTCAGGCTCTGGCTCGCCTTCTTGTCCGAGCTGAGCGCCTGCTTCACCGTCGAGACCGTCGCCAGGGGCATCTGCTTGCGCAGGCTGGCCGCCACCTTGTCCGCCTCCGCCGCGGTCTTGGTGGTGACATAGACCGCGCCGTAGGCGGTCCTGCTGCCCGGTCCCAGGGCGGCCCCCAACACCGAGTTCGAGACCAGGACATCGTCGCTGAGGCCGGCTGGCGGTGAGCCGGAGAGGGTTCCACCGACGGTCCAGGAGACGCGCTGGGTCCGACCGCCGGGGAGGTTGACCTTCACCGGCTGGCCGACCTTGGCGCCGAGCAGGCTGGCGACCGACCCGGACACGACCATGGTGTGCTGCCTCGAGATCAGCTGATGGAAGCTCCCCTGGGCCCCTGACCTCAGCGGCAGGGTGCCCACCAGCGGAAAGGTGCTCGGGTTGACCGCGTCGATGGTCACCGAGACGCCCTGGCCGTTGGCCCGGATCAGGGTGGCCGAGAACTCGCGCACGGCGGTGTACCGGGTGATCCGCCCCTCTCGCTGCAGCCGCTGAAAGAGGCTGAGCTGGCTTTGTGGGAAGGGGACGGCCACGGAGACCACCGAGACGTCCCCGCCGTTCGCCTCCCTGACGTTGGCGGTGAGCGAGCTGCTGACCATGGCGCCCGCCAGCTGAAGGCCGACGATGGCCATGACCCCGACCCCGACGCAGAAGCCGGCCAGGACGGTGCGGTTGCCGCCTCGGCGCAGCGAGCGAGTCGAGTAGCGGAGGTAGAGGCCCGCCTTCACCTGGCGCCGGCCCGGGGGCCGGGGCTGTCGCTGATCAGGGCCCCGTCCGCCAGCTGCAACCAACGAGTCGCGTACTCACCGACCGTCCGGTCGTGGGTGGCGATCACCAGGGTGGTGCCGAGCCGCTCGCGCAGGTCCCAGAGCAGATCGAGGATCTCTCGGCCCTGGGCCGCGGCCAGGTTCCCGGTCGGCTCGTCCGCCACCAGCAGCGGCGGTTCGGTGGCCAGCGCCCGGGCGATCGCCACCCGCTGCTGCTCGCCGCCGGAGAGCTGGCTCGGCCGGTGCTCGAGGCGGTGGCTCAAACCCACCATCCCGAGCAGCTCCCGGGCCCGGTCGGAGGGCGAGCCCCGCCAGCTGCCGGCATAGAGGGGGACCTCGACGTTCTCCCGGGCGGTCAGGGTCGGGATCAGGTTGAAGGCCTGGAAGACCATGCCCACCGTCCGGTTGCGGATCCCGGCCAGCTGCGACTCCCGCATGGTCGAGATGTCGGTGCCGTTGAGGAGGACCTGTCCCGAGGTGGGACTGTCGAGCCCGGTGATGCAGCCGAGGAGGGTGCTCTTGCCGCTCCCGGACGGGCCGGCGAGGGTGACGAACTCCCCCCGGGGGATGCTGAAGTTCACATCCCGCAGGATCTCCAAGAGCTCGCCGCCCAAGGGCAGGGACCGGCCCAGATGGCGCGCCTCCAGGACTGGGGTTCCGGAGGCTATCGGGGCAGGGGGGGCCAGGGCAGCGGCAGTCCCCTCAGTCAAGAGGTCCGCCGAGAGCCGCCCGGTTCGGTTCAGCCACGTCCCATATATTGACGGCATCTTGCTAGCCACCGCTCACCGGTCGGCGGAGCTCTCGATGCCGCGAGGTGCCAACCTGGTCCTGGTCCAGCGCGCCCTGACCCACCTAAACGGGGCCGTCAACCTGGTCGGCCTCACCGACAACCACATGGGCAGGGCCCGGCTCTCGCCGCTGGCCGCGATCCCGGACTGCCTCCGCTTCGGCCTCCGCCCGGTTCTGCATCTGTCCTGCCGGGACCGAAACCAGCTCGGGCTGCAGCAGCAGGTTGCGGGGGCCTCCGCCCTGGGAGCGGCTGGGGTCCTGGTGGTCCAGGGAGACCGGCGCGGTGGCCTGGCCGTCGATTCGGCGATGCGGGCGACCGACGTGCTCCGCCTGGTGCCCGAGTGGGCGGCACCCAACCGGCTCCTGCGGGGGGCCGTGGCCAACCCCTTCGGGGACCGGGTCCGCGAGCTCCGGCTTCTTGAGCGCAAGGTCCTGGCCGGGGTCGACTTCATCCAGACCCAGATGGTCTTCGACCTGCCCAGCTTCGACGATTTCCTGGAGGACGCCCGCTCGGTCCTGCCCCCCGAGGTCGGGATCTTCGCCAGCGTCGGAATCCTCCGTGCTGCTCGCAACCTGGAGTTCGTCCGCCGCGCGATCCCTGACTGTCCGGTGCCGGACGGCGTCGCCCGGCGGATCACCGATGGTTCCGGAATCGAGGTCGCGGCCGAGCTCGCGAGTGAGATCGGCTCCCGGCCCGGTCTCCGCCTGCACGTGATCCCTCTCGGGGCCGAGCGACATGCGCGCCAGGTGGTGGAGGCCTTCGACGGCGCCCGCACCGGGGCCCGCGCCTAGGGCGACGATGCCCATCCCGCTGCCGCTCGGAGCTGACGCTGACTCGAGCGCGGATCCGAGCTGGGCCGGGCCCGACCTGCTCACCGACATGGCGCCCGACGAGTTCCGGGCGCTGGCCCACGCCACCGTCGACCAGATCGCCGACTACCTGGAGCGGATGCCGGGGCTCGCGCCCCTCTCGCCGGCTGCCCCCGGCGACCTGGCGCGAGCCCTGCCCGCCCGGGCACCCGCTCTCGGTGAGCCCATGGCGGAGATCCTCGGCGACGTCGACCGCCTGATCGAGCCGGGCCTGACCCATTGGGCCCATCCCCGGTTCTTCGCTTACTTCACAAGCTCAGGGTCGGCCGCCGGGATCCTGGGCGAGATGCTCACCGCCGGCTTCAACGTCAACGCCATGCTCTGGCGGACCTCGCCCGCGGCAACCGAGCTGGAGTGGGTGGTCTGCCGCTGGCTGCTGGAGATGCTGGGCTTGCCCACCGCCTTCGACGGTCACATCAACGACACGGCTTCCTCGTCCACCTTGGTAGCCCTGGCGGCCGCACGGGAGGCACTCGGCCTGGAGATCCGCCAGCGCGGCCTCGGGGGACGCCCGGAGCTGCCGGCGCTGGTGGTATATGCATCGGAGCAGGCCCACTCCTCAGTGGAGAAGGCCGTGATCACCCTGGGCCTGGGGAGCGACGGCTTCCGAAGCGTCCCCGTCGATGCCGAGTATCGCCTCGACCCGGGCGCGCTCCGGGCCATGATCGCGGCAGACCGGGATCAGGGCCGGCTGCCGGTGGCGGTGGTGGCCACGGTCGGGACGACTGCGACCACCAGCATCGACCCCGTCCCCGAGCTGGCCCGGCTCTGCCAGGAGCAGGGGATCTGGCTCCACGTCGACGCCGCCCATGGCGGCGCCATGGCGGTGGTCCCGGAGTGGCGGGGCGTGCTCGCCGGGGTCGACCGGGCGGACTCGGTGGTGATCAACCCGCACAAGTGGCTCTTCACTCCGCTCGACTGCTCGGTGCTCTACACCAGCCGGCCCGAGGAGCTCAAGCGGGCCTTCTCGCTGGTCCCTGACTACCTGGCCACCCCAGAGGGCGACCCCGAGGCCGGGTTTGGCTCCCGGAACTTGATGGATTACGGCGTCTCACTGGGACGCAGGATGCGGGCGCTCAAGCTCTGGCTGGTCCTGCGCCACTACGGCAGCGAGGGACTGGCGGAGAGGATCCGCCAGCACGTCCGGATGAGCCACTGGCTCCGGGGCCGGGTCGTCTTGACCCCGGGCTGGGAGCTCTGCGCCCCGGTGCCCATGGCCACGGTCTGCTTTCGCCATCGGCCCCCGGGCCTGGTGGGCGAGGCTCAGCTGACCGCCCACAACCGGGCGATCATGGCCGAGGTCAACCGCTCCGGCGCCGCGTTCATCTCCCACGCCGTTCTCCAGGGCCAGTTCGTCCTCCGGGCCGCGATCGGTGGCATTCGCACCCAGCCCGAGGACGTGGCCGCACTGTGGGGTGCACTCGAGAAGGCGGCGAGCGGGGAACCGGGTTAGAGCTGGAAGAGCCCGTCCAGGTGCCGGTAGCGCTCCCGGCGCCGGGTCGGATTGACCCCCTCCTTGACCAGCTGCTCCAGGCGCGCCTCGAGCCGGGGGCGGAGCAGGGCCGCAGTTCCGTCCCAGTCGGTGTGGGCACCGCCGGGTGGCTCAGGAACGATCTCGTCGGCGATGCCCCACTCGACCAGGTTGGTCGCCTCGAGCCGCAGCGCCGCGGCGGCGCTCTGCTTGCGACCGGCATCGCGGAAGAGGATTGCCGCCGCCGCCTCCGGCGAAGCGACCGACAGAAAGGCGTGCTCCAGGACCAGGACCGAGTCGGCCAGCAGAGTCGCCAGGGCACCTCCGCTGCCCCCCTCACCGATCACGACCGCCAGGTAGGGCGTGGGTAGGGCCAACTGGGCCTCCAGCGTCTGGGCGATGGCCCAGGCCTGGCCTCGCTCCTCGGCGGCGACTCCGGGGTAAGCCCCGGGGGTGTCGATAAAGCTGATCACCGGCAGCTCGAGGCGCCCCGCCAGCGCGAAGAGGCGCTGCGCCTTGCGGAAGCCCTCCGGATGGGCCATCCCGAAGTTCCGCCGGCCCCGCTCCTCCAGGGTTCGGCCCTTCTGGTTGGCGACCACGCCCAGACGGCGCCCGCCGAGTCGAGCCAGACCGATCACCACCGCCGCGTCGTCGCCTCCCTGGCGGTCGCCGTGGAGCTCGATGAAGTCGTCGAGGCAGCGCTGGATCAGATCCAGCGAGTAGGGCCGGTCGGGATGGCGGGCCCCTTCAACCTGGGCCCAGGCGGAGGCCTGCTCCGCGCTGGTGGCGCGACCGTCGCCCTTCGGGCCGCTCATGCCGCTGACTGAGAACTGTCCTCTGCTGGCGCCGCCAGTACCCGAAGCAGTCTGGCCAGAACCTCGCGGAGCTGGCGCCGGTCCACCACCTGGTCGATCAGGCCCCGCGCGTGGTGGAACTCGCTCGTCTGGAAGCCGGCGGGCAGCTGCTCGTAGGTGGCCTGGGTGATCACCCGGGCTCCGGTGAAGCCGATCATGGCCTTGGGCTCGGCCAGGATCACGTCGCCGAGGGCGGCAAAGCTGGCGATGCTGCCGCCCATGGTCGGGTCGACCAGGATCGAGATGTAGGGCAGGTGCCGGGCGGCCAGGTCGTGGAGGGCTGAGACGCTCTTGGCCATCTGCATCAAGGAGAACACCCCCTCCTGCATCCGGGCGCCTCCCGATGATGTGACGCAGACGAAGGGCATGCCCGCTTGGGCACTGGCCTCGATGGCCCGGGCCAGGCGCTCGCCCACCGCGGTGGAAAGGCTGCCCCCCAGGAAGCCGAAGTCGAAGGCGGCGAGGCCGACTCGGATCGAGGCGATCTCGGCCGAGCCGCTGAGGATGGCGTCGGGCAGGTGCTGGCGCTCCCGGGCCTCGTGGAGGCGGTCGACGTAGGCGCGGGTATCAAAGAAACCGAGGCGGTCCCGCCCCTCCAGCCCCATGTCCCACACCTGGAAGGTCCCCGGGTCGGCCAGCTGGCGCACCCGCTCGTGGGCGCTGATCCGGGCATGGGCGCCACAGGCCGGGCAGACGTAGAGGTTCTCGGCTGCACTGGCGGCCGACTGCGGCGAGCTGCAGACGGCGCAGACGACCACCTCGCTGTCCGGACCAGAGACGGCCGGGGGCGCGGAGTAGGTGGGGCTCGCCGACATCACTTCCTCCCTCGCGCGATCCAGAGGCCGCCGACCGGGGGCGGCTCCGGCGCTCCGCTGACGAAATCAGAGTCCCTGAGGACCCCGCAAGGTTACGGCCCAAGGGAAGATCGAAGGGGGCGCCGTAACCAGGAGAGGCTCGGTGGCCTTCAATGCATGTGGGATTGCCCTGGTACGGAGAGGCGGGCGCAATCGGCAGCGATGGGCGCCGCTCCGGGCCCGGATGCTGCCGGCTGATCGGGATCGGCACCGCGCTGCCTCCCACCCGGGTGCCCAATTCTGAGATCGAAAGCTTCCTGGACACATCTGACGAGTGGATTCAGACGAGGACCGGGATCAGAGAGCGGCGGGTGGCCGAAGCGGGTCTGACCCTGGTCGAGCTGGCCAGTCGGGCCGCCCGGGCGGCACTGCAGGCGGCGGGAGTGGAGGCCTCCGCGGTCGACGCCGTGATCTGCTCCAGCAGCTCGCCGGACGCCACCTTCCCCTCGCTCGCCTGCCGGGTCCAAGCGGAGCTAGCCCTGCCTCACGGGCCCGCCTTCGACATCCAGGCGGCGTGCTCGGGCGCGATCTACGGGATGGCGGTGGCTCAGGCCATGATCCAGGGCGGGCTCTGCCGGACGGTGCTGGTGGTGGCGGCGGAGATCTTCAGCCGGGTGCTGGATTGGAACGACCGCTCCACGGCGGTCCTGTTCGGCGACGGGGCGGGAGCCCTGGTCGTGGGCGGACCCGATCAGGCTGGAGCCGAGATCCTGGGGCTCGACCTCGGCGCCGACGGTGGAGGCGCCTGGGCCCTGGACACGATCCGCTTCCAGGTGGCGGAGGCGGACAAGGACCGTCCCGCCCCTGCCTACACCACCGCCGACCGGGCCCTGGACCGGGTCGTGCACATGGACGGTCGCGAGGTGTTCCGCTTCAGCACCAAGATCCTGGAGCAGATCGTGCACCGGCTCTCGGGCGCCGCCGGCATCCAGCCCGACCAGATCTCGCTGATCGTTCCCCACCAGGCCAACTCCCGGATCCTGGCCACGGCGGCCGGCCGCCTGGGCCTTCCCAGCGACCGCTTCAGCTGCAACGTCGACCGCCTCGGCAACACCTCGTCGGCCTCGATCCCCCTCGCCCTGGCCGAGGCCGACCGGGAGGGCCGGTGCCACGACGGCGAGTTGATCTGTTTGGTAGCCTTCGGAGCCGGCCTGACCTGGGGCGGAGCCCTGCTCAGGTGGCAGCCGACTGGGGTGATCATCGATGACCGAGCCGAACTGGGGGAGACGTCCAATCTGCCGATCGCTGGAGCCGGAACCCGCTCCCAGGACGGCGAGGAGGCATCCGGGTGACCGCTGACGTGGCTTCGAACCGGGTTCGGGTGGTGGTGACCGGCATGGGCGCGGTGACCCCGCTGGCGGTCGGGGTGGGCCCGACCTGGGAGGCCCTGCTGGCCGGCAAGAACGGCATCGGCAGGATTCAGAGCTTTGACCCCGAGCCGTACGCCTCGCAGATGGCGGGCGAGGTCCTCGACTTCGACCCGGTCGACTTCATCGATCGCAAGCAGGCGAATCGAACCGCTCGCTTCACCCAGTTCGCCCTGGCTTCGACGCTCGAGGCGATCGAGCAGTCGGGCCTGACCGTCGATGACTCCAACCGCTATGACGTGGGGGTCATCGTCGGTTCGGGGATCGGCGGCCTCAAGGTCACCGAGGACGCCAGTCACACGCTTCGAGATCGGGGACCGCGGCGGCTGAGCCCATTCACCGTCCCGATGATCCTGGCCGACATCGCCGCCGGGGAGATCGCCATGAAGCTGCAGGCCTGCGGCCCCAACTTCGCGCTGGTATCGGCCTGCGCCACCGGCGCTCACGCGGTCGGGGAGGCCGCCGAGATCATCCGTCGCGGCGACGCGGTCGCCTGCGTCGCCGGGGCGAGTGAGGCGTCGGTGACACCGCTGGCGGTCGGCGCCTTTGCCGCCATGCGGGCCCTGTCCCAGAGGAACGACGACCCGGAGCACGCCAGCCGGCCCTTCGACAGGACCAGGGACGGCTTCGTCGTGGCCGAGTCGTGCGGGATCATGATCCTGGAGGAGCTCGAGCACGCCCGGCGCCGGGGGGCGCGGATCCTCGCCGAGGTGGTGGGCTACGGCGCCACCGCGGACGCCTACCACCTGACCGCGCCCGACCCGAGCGGCCGGGGGGCGCGCCACGCCATGACCAGGGCCCTCTCCCGTGCCGGCCGCGGCCCCGATGACGTCGACTACATCAACGCCCACGGAACCTCGACCGAACTCAACGACGCCTCCGAGACCTCGGCCATCAAGCAGGCCCTGGGCGAGGACCGGGCCCGGCGGATCCCGATCTCCTCCACCAAGTCGATGACCGGGCACAGCCTGGGTGGTGCCGGCGCCATCGAGTCGATCTTCTCGGTCATGGCGATCGTCGACGGGCGGGTGCCGCCCACGATCAACTACCAGGATCCGGACCCC
>DATDII010000014.1:0-8445 GCA_036521135.1 Candidatus Dormiibacterota bacterium
ATCCTGGAACATCGGCTGGCCTCGGCCAGCATGGGTAAATTGGCAGCGTCGTCGACTAGTGCAGCGCTTATCGCCGCGAGCGCGTCCACGCCGACATAGCGGTGGGCCACCGTCCACTCGGCGGTCTGCTCCGCGAGCACCGCGCCCACCAGGGGATCACTGCCTGAACCGCCCCGGGTTTTGTAGAGACTCTGGTTTTAGTGTGAAACAGCCCGCAGAGCAGGGTCTCCTCATGGTAGCGGGCGGCCTCGAACTCGGCGGGGGGAGTCATGCCCAGCTCGCTGTGGAGCCGGTGCTCGTTGAACCAGTCGAGGTATCCCAGGGTGGCGAACTCCGCGTCCTCGAGCCCGCGCCAGGGACCGTCTTTGCGGATCAGCTCGGTCTTGTAGAGACCGTTGAAGGATTCGGCCAGGGCATTGTCGTAACTGTCGCCCCAGGATCCCACCGAGGCAACCGGCCCGGTCCCAGCCAGGCGCTCGGTGTAGCGCACCGCTAGGTATTGAACGCCCCTGTCGGAGTGATGCACCAGTCCCTGCAGCTGCTCGCCGCGTCTGCCCCAGGCAGCCATCTCCAGGGCGTCCAAAGCGAGGTTGGTGCGCAGGGACCGGGATGCCTGCCAGCCCACCACGACGCCGAGGGGGACCGGACGTCGGTGACTCCGCCGACCGGTCCGGCGACCAGCTACACCTACAACCAGGCGGAGCAGCTGACCGGGGTCAGCACCACCGGTCTTGCCGCCTCCTATGCCTACGACGGGGACGGGGTGAGGATGAGCAAGACGGTGAACGGGACCACCGTGCCGTTCACCTGGGACCAGAGCGGCAGCCTGCCGCTGCTGATCGAGGACGGGACCGACGACTACATCTATGGCCCGGGGGGCCTGACCCTGGAGCAGGTCGATGGATCCGGCGATGCCAGCTTCTTCCTCCACGATTGGCAGGGCAGCACCCTGGCCCTGACCTCAACCGACGGCAGCCAGGTGGCCGGCTACACCTATGACGCCTACGGCAACCTGATCTCCAGCTCAGGCACCGTCCCCACACCGCTCCTCTTCCAGGGCCAGTACCGAGACCGGGAGACCGGCTTCTACTACCTCCAGGCTCGCTACTATGATCCAGCCACAGGGCAGTTCCTGAGCCGCGACCCGCTCACGGCCATCACGGAACTGCCCTACATGTTTGCCAAGGACGACCCGATTGATCTCTCGGACAACTCAGGTCAACTCGTCGCAGACGGTGGCGATGTTGGAGGGGATGATGGCGGTGCGGACGGTGCCGCACCGGCCGACGGTGCAACCGGTCAACCCGGAGCAGGTGGAGGCGGCGGGACGCGTGTACGACGCTTCTATCCGCGAACCTATAGTAAGCCGAGACGGAAGCTTGAGAAGATCACAGGCCCAAAGACCTTCAATCCCAAGAGCCTCGAGGGCGACACCCCCGCGGAGGTTGAGGAGCGCATTCCTGTCGACTGGTCGGAACGGTCCTCAAGAACAGGCGGCGGCATAATATTCAACGATCCCGCCCACCTCAACCGCCAGATTCGTATAATGCCCGGAGAAGGGCTAGCTGCACGGGACTACTACCCTCTCAAAGAGGGACCTTATGTTGTCGTTTCGCAAAACGGCAAGAGCGAGCACATTGCTCTAGCGGGAAATCCGACTCTAGATGATGGATGGTAAAGGCATCACAGCCTGGCTCGTCCGCGAAGTTGAGAGCCTGTTGGTTGAAGACGACGTCGGACTGTACGAGTTCATATGGTTGCAACGTCCCAGATTCCCCGATACTGATGACCAAGTCCGATTTACATATGCGGAGGAGGCCCTCAGGATCGTTCTGGCAAGGGGGAACCGGCGGCTGGTTTGGAAGGTGTGGCCCGACTTCGAGCCGGTTGGTGAGGTCGCCCTCGAGGGGCTCGATGATACAAAGTGGGACGTCCAGCCAGACGGCCGCTACGTGTCGGTGGCGGCTGACTAGGCTTCCAGGCCCAGAGGCCGTCCCTCCAACCGGCCCTGACCCGGGTCCGGGCTGAGGGGGCGAAGCAGTGGACTTTCGTCGGTCACAGGCGGTCAACTGCCCACGCAGGCCGTGGCTTTGGGCCCTTACTGTCCGTCGCAGCTTCTCGGACGTCGTATGGCACCCCTAATACACCGGCGGGTCGCACGGAGGCCAAGCGCCACTTTTGGAGTCGGCATCCGGCCTCGCAGCGCCGCCTTGGTACCCTGCTAGACTCGGCAAGTGGCAGTGGGATCAAAGCTTCCCGAGTTGGGCGGTTACCCATTTGAGGTGCGCTATAGCGAGGGCGCACTGATGCGAGCGCAGGCAGTAGCTGATCTCGCTGCGAAAGCGTACGTATATTTCCGTCACTGGTTCACAGGCGCAGAGCCGGATATCGCGCTCATCGTGGCCGACGAAGTGGACTGGTCGGAACACCTCCCGTACGAATTGGCGGCCTTCTTCCGGGACGACCCCAGCGAGATCCGCCCTGGGATCGTGTTGATGCCGTCCGGGGACTTTTGGGTAGACCTCGCAGAGGACCTCCGTGATGCGTTCCCTCGGGGATATAAAAAGTTGCTGGCAGCATATCCGGACGGCTCGGGGGGCGTGGACCTGCAGCCGTTTTTCGACCTCATCACCATCCATGAAATCGGCCACGCTTTCGAGGTGCTGGGAGATCTCCGCCTGCCGACCTTCTGGCTCAGCGAGATCTTTGCGAACCTGGCCATGCACGCCTTCGTCGCAACCCAACTGCCGGCGAAGCTACCAACCCTCAAGACTCTGCCGACCGTAGGAGCGGGAAGTAGAAAGCTTGCTGCTCGCGTGCGTGCAGAGGGGTACAGTACCCTCGACGAGTTGCAAGCCCACTACACGGGCGACTGGGCGGACCCCTTGAACTACCTCTGGTTCCAACACCGCTGGCTCCGACTTGCGGCGAAGATGTTCGAGGTCGACGGTGAGGATGGTCTTGTCCGCTTCTGGGATTGCTTTCACTCAGTCGATCGTGTTGGCGCACCTGAGGCGACTGCCGCTTCGCTAGTGCCCCTCTTGGCAGCCGAAGTGAGCACGACCCTGGCACGGGAGGTCCGCGATTGGCACTAGCAGGGTGTTGAAATTCGATAGCTAGGCGCCGTCACTGGCTGATAGTCTGAAGGGGGTCGGTGCGGCGAGGGTGCTGGAGAGCTTGGACGCGTGGCACTACCTCCCGCCAGGTGACGATGCTGGGGGTGATCGACCCCGAGCAACTGATTCCCGCCAACCACCCGATCCGCCGGATGAAGCCGCTGGTGGAGGCGGCGCTGGTGGAACTGGAACCGACCTTTGAGGGCATGTACGCGGAGATTGGCCGGCCCTCGATCCCACCTGAGCACCTGATCAACCAGGAGGCCGCCCAGGAGGCCCCTGGACACCTTCGAGCTCGAGCACGGCGACCGCCACCCAGCCATCGTCGCCCTGTGGCGCAGCTCCTGGAAGCGGTTCACCCCCTTCCTGGCCTACCCCGTGGTGATCCGCAAGATCGTCTACACCACCAACCTGCTCGAGTCGGTCAACTACCAGCTGCGCAAGGCTTCCAAGACCCGCGGCCACTTCCCCGACGACGACTCGCCACTCAAGCTGCTCCGTCCGATCGCCCGCGACATCACCACCCGCCGCGGCGGTGACGCCGGCACTGGCACCATCGGCTGGAACCAGGTCATCAATGCCCTCGCCATTCACTTCCCCGACCGGCTCTCCCTCAACTAACATGGACAGCAACAAAAGCCCAGGAATCCCTTCTTACACAGAGAATCTGACAGGCTCCACCGACATGGTCCAGGCCCTGCAGGCGGCCCACCTGGAGAACCTCTCCCACCTGAAGATGCGCAACTACACGGGGCCCTCTTTGCTGGTGATTGACGAGCTGGGCTACCTGCCGCTGGACAAGATGTCCGCCAACTGGATCTTCCAGGTGGTGAGCCGGCGCTATGACCGGGGTTCGGTGATCCTGACCTCCAACCGGGGCTTCTCCGACTGGAACCAGGGTCTTCGCCGACCAAGTGGTGGCCGGCGCGATTGTGGACCGGCTGCTCCACAACGCCACCGTACTGAACATCCGTGGGCACAGCTACCGGATGCAGGCCCACCAAGAACTACCCACCCCCAAGGGAGGACGTGTCGTGGTTAGATAACCGGGCTGCGGACCTCTGCACTTTTCGTGATTAGGTCTCTGCACAATTGGCGATCCCCAACAACCCGGTCCTGGTTGCTGGAATAGGGGCGGACGTAGGCCCACTCCTCGAGCAGGGTGCGGTTGAAGCGCTCCACCTTGCCGTTCAGCTGGGGGTGGTAAAAAGGCGTTAGCAGTTGGCGGCAGCTGAGCTCCTCCAGGGTCTGCTGGAAGAGTCTGGAGTTGCGGTAGGCCTTGGCGTTGTCAGTCATCACCGCCTCAACTGAGATCCCGTGGGCGGCGTAGAACGTCCCCGCCCGGCGCAGGAAGCCGGCACAGGTGGTCGCCTTCTCATCGGGATGCGCCTCCACGTAGGCCAGCCGGCTGTGGTCATCCACGGCGCAGTGCAGATAGTCATAGCCCTGGCCGGTCCCATGGGGCAGCCCCTCTCTGCCCTGGACCCGGTGCCCACCTCCAAGCGGGATCCGGCCCAGCTTCTTCACGTCAATGTGGACCAGCTCCCCGGCCCAGGCTCGCTCGTAGCGGCGGATCACCCGCCCAGTGGGCCGGTCCAGGAAGTCCAGCCAACCGGACAGATGGCAGCCGTCCCCGGGGACGCTGCAGCTGGCGGATCGCGAGGAGATCAGCCTAGGCCTGTTCAGTGGGGAGTCCAAGGTGCCCACAGCGGAGCGGTTGTGCGCGCCATGAGAGAAGCCATCGCCGCCCTGCCCGCCGAGCTCTTCAAGACGCTCACCTGGGACCGGGGCAAGGAGATGGCCCGCCACAAGGAGATCAAGATCGCCACCGGCGTCCAGGTCTACTTCTGCGATCCCCATGCCCCCTGGCAGCGCGGTTCCAACGAGAACACCAACCGGCTGCTCCGCCAATTCCTGCCCCGCAGCACCGACCTCAACCGCTACGCTCGACTGCTCAACGACCGACCCCGCAAGACCCTCGGTTTTATGAAACCATCCGAGCAACTCGCCGCTCTTGTTGCGCTCACCCCTTGAACTCGCCCAGCTAGACGGCCTCGACGAAGCGGTACAGCAGGTCAGTCCAGCCGCCCGGGGCATCGAACGTGGCTTGGAGCCGCTTCGCCTCGTCACCGAGTTGGTCCAAGCAGCGGTGCTCCAGCTGCACTCGGCAGCCCTTGGCGCTATCCGGAGCGAAGCGGACCTCGACCTCGGTGCGCACCGATGGGTCGTAGCGGAGGTCCGGTCCCACCTGCCAGCTCAGCACCACCCGGCGACCCGGCTCGAAGACCAGGGTCTCCCCCCAGGGAGATTCGCTGCCATCGTCGCCCCGCTCATACCAGCGTCCCCCGGCCCTGGGTTCCATCACGACCGTCACCGGCGGAGCTGCACCGAAGTGGCAGCGCCCGAGCGGCCACCACTCGCCCATGCGGTCGGTGAAGAGGCGGAAGGCGCGCTCGGGGTCGATGGCCATTGAGATCTCGCGGCGGACCAAGAACCGGGCTCCGGGATCGGTTGGCGCGGCGTGCCTCCCGACCGGGACACCGCTGATCTCGGCGTGGGGTAGGTTGGCGATCCGCTCCAGGTAGTCGCGCAGCTCCTCAACCCCCTTTGAGTTGACCTGGTAGAGGGGCTGGGGCCGGCTCCGGTCCTCGGCGACCAGGCCCGCCACCTGAAGGGTCGCCAGCCACTGGGCCAGGACCGGGACCGGAGCGGCGAGCCGGCTAGCCAGCTCTGCCGCGCTCCTGGGGCCCTCGCCAAGCTGTTCCAGGACTTCCCGGCGCCCGGGGTCAGTCAGGGCATCGATGGCGAGGCTCAAGGACGAGGGCACGGCGCTAACTATGCCCCAGTCACTGGCAAAATGGGAAGGCAACGCACCCATGGTGGTCGGCCAGTTCCGCCTCGCCCAGGTTGCCCGTAGGACCGTGACCGCATTTCTCCCCGGCGGCCCGGATTATCTGTGGGGCTAGCTAGGAGCCGACCCGATCTCGGGCACGTCGTGCTCGTGGTCGACCATCTCGATCCGAGCGATGAAGGCGCAGAGCCGCTCGACCACGGGCGCGTCCTGCGGGTGGGCTAACGCGTAGTCGCGGGCGTGGTCGGCAACCTGGCGGAATGGCACCGTCTCGTCGCCGCGGCGCTCCACCAGCTCCTCGATCCCATTCATCGCTTCAACCTCCTTGGCCGGGTCTAACAGCCCGGCGACGGTCGCCCGGCTAACTCGTCCCGCATCACATCGCCCGACCGGCTGGCGCGGGCCCGCTTGGCTGGGGCGGCCGCAGCACCGGGGCCTCCATCTCCGTCAACCCAGGCGTCTGGCACCTGGGTTCCAGCGACCGGTCCAGATGGGCAGTCAACACCAGCGGGCGGCCGTAGCGGCGGCGAGGAGGAGAGACGCCCTTGGTGCGGATCCCGGGACCTGGGTCTGCTCACGGGCCACTCCTCGATGCAGCTGGCCCGTCGGCCCGCTGCCGCCTCCTTCTGCGTTACTTAGCGCGGGCTCGGGCGACCGGTGTCAGAGCAGGCACTCCGTCGAAGGAGGAAGGTGCCCGCCGGCACCGAGCGATCGCGTGGATCGTCGCGGCGTCGCTGCCGATCCGGCCGGAGCGCCCCTCCGTTACAAAAACGTCAGTTCCGGGTCCAGCTCCTGAGTTGCGCTCAAGGCGGCGCCGGCCTCGCTCTCAGCTAGGCGGTGTCTCGAGGAGCCGCTTCAGCTCGCGAATGGCAGCGTCGACGGCGGCGGCGAGCGCCGATCGGGCCTGCTCGTTGCCCATACCGCCCGGGGCGAGCCTGGCCCACTCCCGGCGCAGCCGAGCCAGCTGCTGATCCAGCTCCAAGCTGAAGGGTGCCGAGCGGTCCTTGGAACGGAGGCTCTTCGCCTGGGCGTGGAGTTCCTGGCGCAGCTCCTCCGCCGAGCGCCGCACCTGGGCTTTGAGCGGAGTCGCCACCCCGTGGGCGACCTTGAGCACCTCCGCCTCCAGCTCCTCGATCTCGGCCGCCAGCTCGCTCCGGGCCCTCTCACCCTCGGCCGTCAGCCGGTAGAAGACCCTTCCCCCCTCCTCACGGGCGCTCACCAGCCCCTCCCGCTCCAACTGGCGGAGCCGAGGATAGACGGTGCCGGCAGAGGGGGAGTAGTCCCCGCCGATGCGGTCGCGGAGGGTGCGGATCACCTCATAGCCGTGGTGCTCGCCCTCCCCGAGGAGGGCGAGCACGTAGAGCCGGAGCCAGCCGTGACGGAAGGTCGGGCTCAGGCGTCGGCCTCCCCGAGGAGGGCGACCGCGCCAGAGACAGTCGTGACCTTGAGCCGGCCCTGGCCCACCCCAAGGGAACCCTTGAGGCTGCGCGAGCCCGGCGACTTCTTGCTCTGGAGCCCGGGAAAGGCCGAGCTCAGGCGGCCGGAGACCGACTCCAACCGGACCTCCTGGGTCGGATCCTCCGCAAGCCGCAGGTAGACGTTCCCCGAGACCGTCGCCACCTCGGCGCTGGCGTCGGAGCCCGCCTGCTGCAGGTCGGCGACGACCTCTCCCGAAACCGAATGGACCTTGACCGAGGTAGCCGAGTACGCATCGAGCGTGACATCCCCGGAGACGGTCTCGCCCCGGAGCTGACCGGCCTGGCCTCGTGAGGCGAGGTCGCCGGACACGGTGATGGCCCGGACCGGGCCGCCCATGCTCTCCAGGGTCAGCTCGCCCGAGACGGTCTCGATCCTGGCGTCGGCAGCGAGCCCGGCGGCCAGGACGGATGCCGACACCGCCTCGAGCTGGACCCGGCACTCGGCCGGCACGTTGAGCACGATCGAGGCCGAGATCCTCTCCGAGCTGGGCCAGGACCTCCGCTCATGGATGACCTCGAGACGGCCCCCGCTGAGGGAGACCTCTAGCGGTCGGCCCACCACCTCCTTGACCATGAGGATCGCTGGCCCCTCGGCCGCGGTCACCTCCACGTCCCCGGCCACCAGCGCCACCCTGAGCACCTCCGGGGTCTCATCGAACTGGATGGTTCTTGGACCGTCGATCTCCCAGTCTGCCATCTCGCACCTCCTGATCAACCTGCTCCGCCAACGCGATATATCGCACCTTAGCACAACGCGATATAGCGTGTTAGTTGAAGGCGGATCAGGGGCCGGCCGGCCCATCCTCCTCGCTCCCGGGGTGGTCGAGCGCGCCCCAGCGGAGGTCGGAGAACCCGGTCAGGCGGTGGTCCCGACCGTAGGCGAGGCAGCCGTCGACGATCTCTCGGCTGGCCTGGGGATTGCTGAAGTTGGCGGTTCCGATCTGAACCGCGTCCGCGCCCGCGACCAGGAACTCGAGCGCGTCGTTGGTGCTGGCGATCC
>DATDII010000015.1:0-6056 GCA_036521135.1 Candidatus Dormiibacterota bacterium
GACTCTGGGAGCCTCGCTCAACTGGCCCAGGTCGGCATGGTCGGCTCGTTCCAAGCGCCTAGCCTGAATCTGTCGGTTTCCAACAACTCGGTCCTGGCCGCCCTCAACCGAATCGAGAGCGCGATCCATGCCGAGGGCGCAGCTCCGACCGGGGCTGCCGTCTCGACCAGGGTCGACTCCAATCTAGCCAACGTGATCACGCAGCACGCCCGGCCTGCCGACCCAAACCCAACTCCATAACCTCTTGACGACCGTCGCGTTCTAGGACTAGGTGGGTTACTACGTCAGCTGGGCACTACCGTAAACGTCAGACTCACGAAAGGGCGCGTGTTTGCAAGCCTCGTTGTCCTTGCTTTCGTGTTCGCTGGGGTGGCCACGGCGGCATTTTATTTCGGCGATAGCTATGCACTCGGCGGGTTGAACGTCCGGCGAGTGACACCACAGCAGTTGGCGGATGCGATGCATGGCGACGACTTCTACTCAAATTATCGGGAAGACACTCTTCTAATTCGAGGATCGATAGCTTCTGTGTCTGGCGATGGCAGCCACCTGACCCTCGAGTTCTCCACCTCGGGAACCTTCAAGGCCCTGTGTCGGTTGCAACGGAACGTACCCGGAATCCACGTCGGCCAAAGGATCATCGTTGTCAGTGAGGCAGACACCGCGGAGCGTGAGCCTTCAGCGATCGTGCTGCCGGGATGCACCTTCTTGGGCGCCCCGTGAACCCTCCTGTGTGAGAAGGGAGCAATTAGATGCCGATGAAGTCCCCACTCGGATCCTTCATCGGCCGTCCCCCAGGCGAGCTACCGGCCACAGCTAGGTCAGCCCTGACCGTAGCGGGATCCACTCCAAATGTGCGGGCAATCCCCTTGATGCTATGGCCCTCTGCTCGCATGGCAGCCTCCTTGGCCCTGCGCTCCAGCAGTGGCCGTTTGGCTGCCTCGCGGGCCTTCACCTTGGCGTCTCGTGCCTCGGCAGCGCGCACCTCAACCGACCAGCGCTCCACCGACAGCCCCTCCACGAAGAGCTCCGGTTGCGTGGCTATCAACGTGGCTATCAGACGGCCCGTCGGTGAAGGCGCGTCAGGCGGGGAAGGGATCGAGTTTGAGATCAGAAACGTGGTGCCAGCAGTGGGAGTTGAACCCACACGAGCTTGCGCTCAACGGTTTTTGAGACCGTCGCGTCTGCCATTCCGCCATGCTGGCTTCGAGGCTGCTCAGGCGTCGGGAGTGTCGAGATCGGGAAGGTTCATGTCGTTGACCATCTGCTGGAAGACGGCCAGCCGCTCCCCGTCGGCCGCCTCGGTATCAGGGAGGACGCCAGCCTCGTCCAGCACCGCCTCAACGACGTAGATCGGGGACTCGACTCTAACCGCGAGCGCGATCGCGTCGCTGGAACGGGCGTCGAAGACCACCTCCTGGCCCGCCCGCTCACCGACGATCTGAGCATGGAAGGTGTCGTCCCGGAGTTCTGAGACAACCACCCGGCGGACGGTGACGTCGAGACGGTTGAGGATGTTGGCCATCAGGTCGTGGGGCTGGGGCCGGTCGGGCTTAATCCCTGTGATCTTGAGGGCGATGGCGTTGGCCTCGGCCATGCCCACCCAGATCGGCAGGAAGCGCTCCGAGTCCTTCTGCTTCAGGACCACCACATGCTGGCCGCTTGGCATGTGGACCCGAATGCTGTCGACCGACACCTCGATCACTGCGATGGCTCCTCAACTCGGCTGTTCCCGCAGCCCGGAGACGGCCCCAGGAGACCGGCCGCTGACCGAGTTGCCGGGAACTCGCGATGTCATGGTCATCATAGCCCCCGCCGGCTTCTATCCCGCCCGGCTGCGGGCGGCTGTGCCGGGGCCGGAGAATCTGTTTCGAGATGGCTATGGACTCTCCCCTGAGTGGCTGAGGAGCGGGAGCGCCGGCTCGTCTTCGGCGAGGTGGCCAAACTCTACGAGAGGTACCGGCCCGGGTACCCGGATCAGGCCTTCGACGAGGTCATGGAGTTCGGGACGCTGAGCCCTGGAGACCTCGCGCTTGAGGTTGGTGGCGGCACCGGCCGGGCGACCCTGCCCCTGGCCGCCCGGGGACTGAGGGTGACCGCCTTGGAGCCAAGTCCGGCCATGGCCGACGTGCTGCGCCAGAAGACGAAGTCGCTGCCCGGCGTCGAGGTTGAGGTTGCGTCATTCGAGGATTGGCCGCTGCCTGTGGTCGGCTTCGACCTCTTGGTCTCGGCCCAGGCCTGGCACTGGGTCCGGCCCGAGGTCGCCTTCGTCAAGGCAAGCCAGGCGCTGAGACCAGGCGGCTGCTTGGCGCTGCTCTGGAACAGTCCCAGCGAAGGGGATGCTGAGGGGGACCCCATCCGGACTGCAATCGACCAGGTCTACCGAAGGGAGGCACCGGGATTGGTAGCCCAGCCTCCGGGCGATGTCAGCGACGATCGCCGGCCGGAGATAGAGGCCTCCGGGCTATTCCTCCGCATCCGGCGCGAGGAATACCGCTGGTCCCTCGACTACAGCGCGGCCGAGTACATGGGTCTGCTCGAGACCCAGTCAGACCACCGTCTGCTGAGCCCGGACTCACGTCAGCGCCTGCTCGATGGCATCGCCGTGGTGATCGTCGGGCAGGGCGGGCGGCTGCGCGTTGACTACCGGACCCAGCTCTATCTGGCCATGCGCCCCTGATCCCCAAGCATTGACAGGTGCCCAGCCCCGGGAGTAAGTTGTCTGATAATCAGACGTGTCTCGGCGGAGGACCTCGCTGTGACCCAGAGCCGGTCGGAGAGCGCTGTGTTCGAGCCGGTCAGCCGGCGCAACACCTATCAGCTGGTCGCAGACTCGATCGCTGAGGCGATCTCGTCGGGGAGGCTGGAGCCGGGATCCTACCTGCCCGGGGAACGTGAGCTCGGGTCCACCTACGCGGTCGGTCGGTCATCGATCCGCGAGGCGATCCGGGTTCTTGAGTCCCAGGGTCTGCTCCGCGGTGACGGGCGGGGCGGCTACCAGGTGATGGGAGCGGGAAACCTGCTTCGCCAGGCAATGGCGCTGCTGGTGGGGATCGAGCGGGTCGAGGTCACCGAGCTCTTTGAGATCCGCCAGACCCTGGAGATCGAGACCGCAGGGCTGGCCGCGCTAAGGCGGTCTGCCAGCGACATTGATTCCCTCAGCTCGCGGCTGGAGGAGATGGCGGCCGGGATCGGCGACCCGGCGCGCTACAACGCTGCCGACCTCGGCTTTCACCGCGACCTGGCGGTCGCAACCGGGAACCGCTTGACGGTGCGGCTGATGGAGGCGATCCGCGACTCGATGTCGCGGGTGTTCGCCGTAGCCTTCCACCTTCCAGGAAACCCCGAGCTCTCGCTCAATGAGCATCGCGGGATCGCGGCGGCGGTGGGCTCAAGGGACTGCGACCAAGCGCGGGAGCGGATGCGCCGCCACCTCGAGCGCGTGGGGGAGGGGGTCGCCGCCGAAGGCCCGGCCAGGCGGTTGCAGACCCAGCCGCGAGCGAGCGCGAGTTGAGCAACAACCAGCCTCAGGCTGCGGCCACATCGGCAGAGGTCCAACCAGACTGGCTCGCTGCCTACCGCAAGATGGTGACCATCCGGCTCTTCGAGGACCGGGTCAACGACCTCTACCAGAGAAAGGTCATGCCCGGGCTGGCCCACCTCTCGAGTGGGGAGGAGGCGGTGGCGGTCGGGGTCTGCAGCGTCCTCGGTGACCAGGACTACATCACCAGCACCCACCGAGGCCACGGGCACTGCCTGGCCAAGGGTGCCGCTCCCGACCGCATGTTTGCCGAGTTGCTGGGCAAGGCCGCCGGCTACTGCGGGGGGAAGGGCGGGTCGATGCACATAGCCGACCAGGAGCGGGGCAACCTCGGCGCCAACGCCATTGTGGGGGGGGCGCTGGGAATTGCCACTGGAGCCGGTCTGTCGATCAAGCAGCGCGGCTCGGACCAGGTCGCGGTCAGCTTCATCGGCGACGGCGCGCTGGGCCAGGGCGTGCTCTACGAGGTCATGAACATGGCCTCGCTCTGGAAGCTCCCGGTGATCTACGTCTGCGAGAACAATCTGTACGGCGAATACACCGCCGGGTCCGAGACCGTCGCTGGATCCCCACTCGACCGGGCTGGCGCCTTCGGCATCCCCGCGACCGAGGTGGATGGCCAGGACATCCGGGCGGTCCATGCGGCGAGCCAGCAGTCGGTGGAACGGGCGAGGTCCGGGGCAGGCCCATCCTTCCTCCTCTGCTCCACCTACCGCTACTTCGGTCACCACGTCGGTGACGTCGACCGGGGCTATTACCGCAGCCGTGAGGAGGAGATGTTCTGGCGGACGGAACGGGACCCGATCAAGCTCGCCGCCACCTGGCTCGTCGCCGACGGCGCTGCCGACCAGGGACTCCTGGATCAGATCGAGCAAGACGTTGGACGGGAGCTGGACCAGGCGGTCGAGTTCGCCGTGGCCGCCGCCTATCCCGAGCTGGACCAGGTGGGCACGGACGTCTTCGGTGACTGAGGCGACTGCGGAGACCCAGGAGCTGACCATGGCCCAGGCCATCCGGGAAGCCATCGCCGAGGAGATGCGGCGCGACCCGGCGGTGTTCGTGATGGGCGAGGACGTCGCCGAGGCGGGAACTCCCTTCAAGGTGCTGAGCGGGCTGGTGGAGGAGTTCGGGGTTGGCCGCGTCCTCGATACACCGATCTCGGAGCCGGGCTTCACCGGAATGGGCGTGGGTGCGGCCATGACCGGACGCCGACCGGTGGTCGACATAATGTTCGGCGACTTCCTCGGTTTGGTCATGGATCAGGTCGCCAACCAGGCGGCCAAGGTCCACTACATGTCGGGGGGAAAGCTGAGCGTCCCCTTGACGATTCGGACCACCATGGGGGCGACCCGGCGCTCGGCTGCTCAGCACAGCCAGAGCCTGCACGCCTGGGTCAGCCACATCCCGGGGCTCAAGGTCGCCCTGCCCAGCACGCCCTGCGACGCCAAGGGTCTGATGAAGAGCGCGATCCGGGACAACAGCCCGGTCGTCTTCTTCGAGGACAAGATGAACTACCAGCAGCGGGGCCCGGTGCCGGTCGGCGAGTACACGATTCCCCTCGGTGCGGCCGACATCAAGCGCAAGGGCCGAGACGTGACCCTGATCGCCACCAGCAGCATGGTGCTGGTGGCCCTGGAGGCGGCCGAACTGCTGGCCGCAGAGGGCATCGAGTGCGAGGTCGTCGACCCTCGAACCACCGTGCCGCTCGATCGCAAGACGCTGGTTGACTCGGTCCGGCGCACCTCGCGGGCGGTGGTCATCGACGAGGGCCATCGAAGCTATGGGGTGGGCGCCGAGCTGGCGGCCGTGGTGGCCGAGGAGGCGTTCTACTTCCTCGACGCCCCGGTCCGTCGCCTGGGCGCGCTTGACGTGCCCATCCCTTTCTCGCCGGTGCTGGAGGATCTGACCGTCCCGACCGCGACCAGCCTCGCCAAGACGGTCCGTGACCTGTGCGGCCGCTCCTAGGGCGGCAGGGAGGATGAGCCGGTGAGCCAGTTGACGCGCACATACGGCCTGGGGGCAGTCGACTGGGAGGCGCGGGTCGACTACGAGCGGCTGCGGACGAGCCGGCTGGCCCGGATCAAACAGGTCCTGCGGGAGTCCGAGCTGGGCGCGCTCCTGTGCTTCGACATGAACAACAGCCGCTACATCACAGCGACCCATATCGGAACCTGGGCGATCGACAAGCTGACCCGCTTCTCCCTGCTTCCTCGCGACGACGAGCCTTTGATGTGGGACTTCGGCTCGGCGGCGCGGCACCACCAGATCTTCTGCCCCTGGCTTGGCGAGGAGCGCTCCCGAGCCGGTATCGCAACCATGCGCGGTGGCTTCGACCCCGCCGCCGGTCGGGCCGAGGCGGTTGCGCGCAAAATCCGCATCGAGCTCGAGGAGCGGGGCCTGGCCGGCGAGCCCCTGGGGGTCGACATCGTCGAGCTGCCGATTCTCTACGCGCTCCAGGCGGAGGGGCTCCAGGTGGTGGATGGGCAGCAGCTGCTGCAGCGGGCCCGCAGGATCA
>DATDII010000016.1:0-7616 GCA_036521135.1 Candidatus Dormiibacterota bacterium
AGGGTCCGCCCGTCGGGAGCGAGGGGCAGCAGGTGCTTGGGCTGCCGCGCCCGGGAGCGCGGCCAGAGCCGGGTGCCGGAGCCGCCGGCCACGACGACGGCAACCAGGTCCTGCCCGGCCGAGTCGACGCCCGGCCTCCGGGCCCCCATCTCGCTCAGGTGGTGGCGCCGGCGGCGACGCTGACCTTGGGCTCGACTCCGGCGTCGCGGGCCAGGTCGTCCCGGTAGGGGGTCCGCTCCCAGGGCAGGTCGAGGTCGGAGCGGCCGAAGTGACCGTAGGCCGCCACCTGGCGGTAGATCGGGCGGCGCAGCTCGAGCTCCTTGATGATCCCCGAGGGAGAGAGGTCGAAGTACTCGTCGATCAGCGCCTCGATCTGGGAATGGGGGACGGTCTCGGTGCCGAACGTCTCGACCGCGACCGAGACCGGCTTGGCCACCCCGATGGCGTACGCCAGCTGGACCTCGGCCCGGCGGGCGAGGCCGGCCGCGACCAGGTGCTTGGCCACGTAGCGGGCGCCGTAGGCGGCTGAGCGGTCGACCTTGGTCGGGTCCTTGCCCGAGAAGGCGCCTCCTCCGTGCCGCCCGAGGCCGCCGTAGGAGTCGACGATGATCTTGCGGCCGGTGAGCCCGGCATCGCCCTGGGGCCCACCGATCACGAAGCGCCCGGTCGGGTTCACCAGCACCCGGGTCTCGTCGTCGAAGAGGTGGGCGGGGAGCGCGGGAGCGATCACATGCTCGCGGATCCCGGCCTCGATCTCCTCATGGGAAACCTCCTCGGAGTGCTGGGCGCTGACCACGACGGTGTCGATGTGGAAGGGGATCCCGGCCTCGTCGTACTCCACCGTCACCTGGCTCTTGCCGTCGGGGCGGGCCCACTTGAGCGTGCCGTTGCGACGCATCTCGGCGAGCCGGCGGCTGACCCCGTGGGCGTACTGGATCGGCGCCGGCATCAGCTCCGGGGTCTCGTCGCAGGCGAAGCCGAACATCATCCCCTGGTCACCGGCGCCGCCTCCGTCCACCCCCTGGGCGATGTCGGGAGACTGGCCCTCGATGCAGACCAGGACGCCGCAGGTCTCGTAGTCGAAGCCGTACTTGGCGCGGACGTAACCGACGTCCCGGATCGTCTCCCGGACCACCTTTGACATGTCGACGTAGCAGTCGGTCGAGATCTCGCCGAGGAGGATGGCGGTCCCGGTGGTGAGCGCTGTCTCACAGGCGACCCGGGCAAGCGGGTCCTGGGCCAGGATGGCGTCCAGGATCGCGTCCGAGATCTGATCGGCCAGCTTGTCCGGGTGACCCTCGGTCACCGACTCCGAGGTGAACAGTCGTCGATTGCGGCGCTGGATCACGGGCTCTCCTCCTCCCTCACCGGAAGCCATCCGCCTCCAGGGCGGACCTTCTCCTGTCCGAGGGTCGGCTCATCTTAGTCAACCGGTCGATTGCGCCCGGGCCTGTCAGTCGGTGCCCTGCTCCCAGGAGCTGAGGTAGGCGGTCTGCTCCGCGGTGAGCACGTCGATCTTCACCCCGAGCGCCGCCAGCTTGAGCTCGGCCACCTCCTCGTCGATCTCCTTGGGGACGTCGTGGACCGCCGCCGCCAGCTCGCCGGCGTGGCCCACCAGGTAGGCGGCGGCCAGGGCCTGGTTGGCGAAGGACATGTCCATCACCGAGGCCGGGTGACCCTCGGCGGCGGAGAGGTTGAGCAGGCGGCCCTCGGCGAGCAGGTAGACCCGGCGCCCGTTGCGGAGGGCGTGCTCGGCGACCAGCGGCCTGGCCTCCGAGACCTTGGCGGTGAGCTCGTCCAGGGCGGCCAGGTTGATCTCCGAGTTGAAGTGCCCGCTGTTGGCCACGATGCAGCCGTCCTTGAGTGCCTCGAAGTGCTGGCGGTCGATCACGTTGCAGTCGCCGGTGACGGTGATCACCACGTCGGCCCGGGGGGCCGCCTCCAGCAGCGTCATCACCTGGAAGCCCTCCATCACCGCCTCCAGGGCCCGGGTCGGGTCCACCTCGGTGACGATCACCTGGGCCCCCATCCCCCTGGCCCGGGCGGCCAGCCCCCGGCCGCACCAGCCGTAGCCGCAGACGACGAAGGTCCGCCCCGCCACCAGCAGGTTGGTGGCCCGGACCAGGCCATCGATGGTCGACTGGCCGGTGCCGTAGCGGTTGTCGAAGAGGTGCTTGGTCAGGGCCTCGTTGACCGCGATCACCGGGAAGCGGAGCACCCCGGCCTTGGCCATCGAGCGCAGCCGGATCACCCCGGTCGTGGTCTCCTCGGTACTTCCGATGACGTGGGCCGACGCACTGGGGTCGCGCTGGTGGAGCAGGCCGACGAGGTCGGCCCCGTCGTCCATAGTGATCTGCGGCTCAGTGGCCAGGACAGCCTCCAGGTGGGAGTAGTAGACGTCCCGGTCCTCGCCCCGCCTGGCAAATACCGAGATCCCCTGGTCGACCAGGCTGGCCGCCACCGGGTCCTGGGTCGAGAGCGGGTTGCTGGCGCAGAGGGCCACCTGGGCTCCCCCCGCGGCCAGGGCCAGGGCCAGGTTGGCGGTCTCGGCGGTGATATGGAGGCAGCCGCCGACGCGGAGGCCACGGAAGGGCTGGTCGGCCTGGAACCGCTCCCGGATCTGGGCCAAGACCGGCATGTCCCGGCCGGCCCAGGCGATCCGCTGGGCCCCGGCGGCAGCCAGTTGGATGTCGGTGACGTCGTAGTCGGCGGCCCGCGCCGCCCGGGCTTCAATCAAGGGGACCTCCTCTCACAGGGCCAGCAGGGCCTCGACCCGGTGGCTTGCCAGTCGCTCGCGACCCTCCAGCTCCAGGAGCTCGATCACGAAACCGAACCCGACCGCCACCCCGCCCAGCCGCTCGATCAGGTCGAGCGTCGCCAAGGCGGTGCCCCCGGTGGCCAGCAGGTCGTCCACGACCAGGACCCGGGTGCCGGGCGCGATCGCGTCCCGGTGCATCTCAAGGATCGCCTCGCCGTACTCCAGCTGGTATGCCGAGCTGAGGACTGCGGCCGGGAGCCGGCCCGCCTTGCGGACCGGGACCACCCCCACCCCGAGCTGGAAGGCGATCACCGCCCCGAAGGTGAAGCCGCGCGACTCGATACTGGCCACCGCCCCCACCGCCTCGGCGCGGAAGAGGTCACTGAGCCGGGTGCAGGCCGAGCGGAAGGCCGCCCCGTCGGAGAGGAGCGGGGTGATGTCCCGGAAGAGGATCCCTGGCTTGGGATAGTCGGGCACGTCCCGGATGTACGAGCGCAGCTCGACCTCAGGAACAGGAACGGCCTCCGGCACCGGGGAATCCTACTACACGCGGGAGCCGCTCTCGACTTCGAGAGATGGGCGCTTCGGCACCTCCGTCAGAGCGGCTGGCGCTGGGTGAAGCCCTGGTCGCGGCCATGCCAGAAGCCCACCGTCTCCTCGCCCAGCCGCCAGCAGAGAAAGATCGGCACGCCCTCGCGCTCGCTGGGAAAGTCGACCAGGCCGGCCTCGAGATCCCGGAGCAGGATGCCGTGCCGGCGCAGGAACGCCATCTCCCGCTCGACCCGCTGGCCGGCCTCGAGCATGGCCGCCGCGGCGGCGCCGCCGCCGTTGTGGCCCTCGACCGCCTGGAGCAGCCCGACCGCGCCGGGGTCGGTCGCGCCTCCGACCTCGGCCAGCAGCGAGCGGAGCACGTCGCGGAGGCTGGGCAGGAGCTGGTCCGCCTGGGCCACGGTGTACCGCCTCTCCCCTCGCGGCATCTCGATCAGATGAAGCCGGGCAGCACTGCCCCGGCGATGAGCTCCAGATGGTCGAGGTCCTCGAGGTCGAGCAGCTGCAGGTAGATCCGCTGGCAGCCGAGGCGGAGGTAGGCATCGAGCCGCTCGCCCACCTCGGTCGGGCTGCCCACCGCCCCAACCAGGGCCAGGCGCTCGGGATCGTGGCCCACCGCCCGGGCCCGCCTGACCGCCTCCCCGCGGTCCCGGCCACAGCAGACCGTGAGAGCCGCCGAGAGGCGCAGGTCACCCGGGTCCCGACCCCTCTCACGGCAGGCCCGCTCGACGGCCTCGAACTGGGTTCCGGCGTCAGCGAGGGAGACGAAGGCGACGTTGAACTCGGTGGCGAAGCGAGCCGCCAGCTCCGGGGTCCGCCGCCGGCCCATGCCCCCGATCAGCAGCGGCGGCCCCGGCCGCTGCCAGGGCCTGGGCAGCGCCGGCGACTGCTGGAGCTGATAGTGCGTTCCCGTGAACGAGAAGGTGGAGCCCTCGGGCGCGGACCAGAGCCCGGTGAGGATCTCCAGCTGCTCCTCCAGCCGGTCGAATCGCTCCGACATCGCCGGGAAGGGGATGCCCTGGGCACGGTGCTCGGCCTCGACCCAGCCGGCGCCGATGCCCAGGTCGATCCGACCGCGGCTCATCTGGTCGACCTGGGCGACGGCGATCGCCAGCGGACCCGGCAGGCGGAAGGTGGCGCAGGTCATGAGGGTGCCCAGGCGGACTCGCTTCGTCTCAACCGCCAGCGCGCCCAGGGTGACCCAGGCGTCGGTCGGCCCGGGGAGCCCGCCCGGGCGCCGGATGGTCTGGTAGTGGTCGGAGCGAAAGAAGCCGGCGAAGCCACAGTCCTCGGTGGCGCGGGCGAAGCGGGACAGGTCCTGGTATGAAGCCCCCTCCTGGGGCTCGGTGAAGACATGCAGCTCGGGCACTGGACCCGAAGGTACTCGCCTCAGCCGGCCCCGTGGGTCACCCAGGCGGCTCTCCTCGGCCAAGGCTCCGCCAGGGCGTCCCTTGGGCCCAGCGCTCGAGCTCGGCCCCGTCGACCCGCCGTCGCCGCCAGATCTCACGTCGCTCCCGCCGCGAGCGGGGCAGCCGGCGCAGGGCGTCGGCCGCCCCCGCGGTCGCCGCTGGATGGCGCAGCCCGGCCCGTCCGAGCCGGAGGGCGATCATGCTTCCGGCGCTGAGCAGGTGACCGCCCCGCACCCATCTGGGGGGAGCGTTCCGGACCCAGACGGTGACCCGGTTGGCCACCACATGGCGCTCGATCCCGCTGGTGAGATGGAGTCCGCTCCCGCCCCGGCGATGGACGGCGGTCGCCGCCGGCTCGTACCAGGCGTGCCAGCCCCGCCAGCGCGCCCGCCAGTCCAGGTCCACGTCCTCGAGGTAGGCGAAGAGGTCCTCACAGAAGACCTCCCCCGCCAGGGCCACGTCGTCGAGCATCTGGCGACGGTAGATGGCGGCCGCGGCCGAGACCCCGAAGACCTCCTCCGCCTGCTGGCGGCGACCGTCGTCAGGAGCCCCCTGGTCGCGGTTCACAACCCAGCCGCTGCGGTAGAGGAGATGCCCCGTCGTGTCCAGCCGGGTGACGGTGCTGGCGGGCCGGCGCAGGCGGCCGCCGACGCTGCCGATGTCGGGCGCGGACTCGGCCCGGGCCAGCGCCGCCGAGATGAAGTCGGGGTCGAGGGTCACGTCGAGATTGCAGAGGAGGACGTAGGGCGCTGCGCTGGCCCGGAGACCCTGGTTGACGGCGGCGGCGAAGCCAACGTTCTCGGCATTGGCGATGACGTGCACGTCCTTGTGGGACTCGAACCACTCCCGGGAGCCGTCCCTCGAGCCGTTGTCGACGACCACTAGCTCCTGCGGAGCCTGGGTCTGAGCCCGGACCGAGGCCAGCATCGCCTCGCAGTCAGCTCGACCGTTCCAGTTGACGACCACCAAGGCGACGGCGGGCGAGGCGGCCTTTCCAGGGCTTGCGCTCACGGGCTCACCACCGGGCTTCGGCGCAGCGAGTTGAGCAGGAGGAGCCAGCCGAGGCGAAGCAGGATGCCGACGGCGACCAGGGGCGCCCACCAGGCCTGGCGCCCGCGGAGGTAGTGGAGCCGGTAGAAGCGCCACATCGAGCGGTGGAACGCGACCAGCATCGGCCGGGCCACCTGGCGCGAGCTCTGGCCCTTGCCGTGGCAGACCCGGGCCAGCGGCTGATACCAGACGGTGTAGCCCAGCTCGTGGATCCTCCAGCAGAGGTCGAGGTCCTCCCCGTACATGAAGTAGCCGGGGTCGAATCCCTGGAGCCGGTCCCAGACATCGCGCCGTACCAGCAGGCAGGCGCCGCTGCCGCTGTCGATCTCGGTCGGCTGGTCGACCGGAAGGTGGCTCAGGTTGTAGGCGCCAAAGCGCGGGCTCCCGGGCCGGATCCGACTCAGGCCGCCCAGGCGCCAGAGGGCGGTCAGCGGACTGGGGAAGCTCCGGCGACAGGCTGCGTCGAGGCGGCCGTCCGGACGATCGATCCGGGGCGAGATCGCGCCTCGACGGGGGTCCTCGTCCAGCGCCGCCACCATGGTGGCGAGCGCGTCGTCGAGCAGGACCGCATCGGGGTTGAGCAGCAGGAGCATCGTTCCCGGGAGCCCCTCGGCGGCGAGGTTGTTGGCCCTAGCGAAGCCGGTGTTTGTCTGCAGCCGGAGCACCCGCACAGATGGGAACCGGGTCGCCACCAGCTCCGGGGTACCGTCGCCGGAGGCGTTGTCGACCACCACCAGCTGAGCCTCGACCAGGCCGCTGGCGAGGCAGGACGCCACCGCCGCCCCGACCTCGGCCCGGGATCGGTAGGTACAGATCACAGCTCCGACCTGACGCAGGTCTTTGGGGGTCGGCGTCACTCAGACCCCGGGGCAGCGCGGAACTCCGCCAGGGCCCGTCCCCGCTCCGCCGCCACATACTCCAGCAGCCCCTCCTCCCAGGCGGGAAGGGGCGCCTTGCCCAGCCTCCTCCAGTGGCCGTTGTCGAGCACCGAGTACTGAGGCCGGGGCGCCGCCGCTCCCCAGGCCGCGGTGGTGGTGGGTTCGACCGGGGCGGCCACTCCCACCTCCTGAAGCACCGCCTTGGCAAAGTGGAACCAGGTGGTGGCACCGGAACCGGTCAGGTGGTAGAGCCCCAGCTCCTCCCCTTCCAGCAGGTCCCCCAGGGCCCGCACCAGGTGCCCGGTCCAGGTGGGCGAGCCGAGCTGGTCCGCCACCACCCGCAAGGGCACGCCCCGTGCTGCCGCCCGGCAGATGGCGATCGGGAAGTTGGGTCCGGCGCCGCCGTAGAGCCAGGAGGTCCGGACCAGGTAGAGCGGGCCCTGGGCGGCCAGGCACTCCAGCTCACCCGCCCGCTTGCTCTCGGCATAGACCCCCTGCGGTTGGGGCTGGTCGGACTCCGACCAGGGCCGCGCCGGCTCGGGCGGCGGCTGGGTAAAGACAAAGTCGGTGCTGAGATGGCAGAGCGCTACGCCGGCCCGGGCGCAGGCCCGGGCCACGTTGCCGGCCCCCTCCTGGTTGACCAGGAAGGCCAGGGCACGCTCTCTCTCCGCCTCGTCGACGCGGGTGTAGGCGGCGCAGTTGACCACCCGCTGGTAGCCGCCCCGGGCCACCGCCTCACCGACCGCGCTCGCGTCGACGATGTCGAGCTGAGCGCGGTCCCGAGTCGTGACCTCGTGGCCCTGGAGGTCGAGCCAGGCGGCCAGGTCGACGCCCAGCTGCCCACCCGCTCCCAGCACCAGGATCCTCATCCTGATCCCATAGCTCAGGCGGGCGGCGCTGCGCTGGCCAGCGGGTGGTAGTTGCGGCGGTAGAAGTCGAGGAAGTCCCCCGACTTGATCGGCTGCCACCAGT
>DATDII010000017.1:0-10878 GCA_036521135.1 Candidatus Dormiibacterota bacterium
GGTCAGCTCAGCGGGGCTCGCGCAGGAAGGCCGGGATGTCGACGTCCTCGTAGACGTCCGGGTTGTCGCGCTGGGGCTGGCGGACCCGCTCCGGCAGGGGCTCCTGGAGGTCCTGGGGCCGGGTCGCCTTGTACTTCTCGGCCAGGGTGGGGTTGAGCTGGGCATCGGGGCTGAACCCGGTCGCGATCACGGTGATCTTGACGTCCCCGCCCATCCGGTCGTCGACCACAGCCCCGAAGATGATGTTGACGTTGGCGTCGGCGCTCTGGCGGATCAGGTCACAGGCCTCGTTGACCTCAAACAGGGTCAGGTCGGGACTGGCCGTGATGTTGAGGAGGATGCCGTGGGCTCCCGCGATCGAGGTCTCCAGCAGCTGGCTCGAGACGGCGTCGCGGGCCGCGTCCTGGGCCCGGCTGTCGCCACTGCCATAGCCGATCCCCATCAGGGCCGGCCCCTGGCCCATCATGATCGCCTTGACGTCGGCGAAATCCAGATTGATCAGGCCGGGGAAGACGATCAGATCGCTGATCCCCTGAACCCCCTGGCGCAGGACGTCGTCCGCCTTCTTGAAGGCCTCGATCATGGTCGTCTTCTTGTCGGTGACGGCGATCAGCCGGTCGTTGGGAATGGTGATCAAGGTGTCGACCCGGCCCGAGAGCTGGTCAACGCCGCGCTCGGCCGCCTCCATCCGCTTGCGTCCCTCGAAGGTGAAAGGCTTGGTCACCACGCCGATGGTGAGCGCCCCGCTGGAGCGGGCAATCTCGGCGATGATCGGGGCCGCCCCGGTGCCGGTGCCGCCGCCCATCCCCGAGGTGACGAAGACCATGTCGGCCTCGTGGAGGGCGCTCGAGAGCTCCTCTCGGGACTCCTCGGCGGCCATCTCCCCCACCTCGGGATCACCGCCGCAGCCGAGCCCCCTGGTCACCTTGCGCCCGATGTGGATCTTGGAGGGCGCCTCCGAGGTCTCCAGTGCCTGCTGGTCGGTGTTGACCGCGATGAAGTCGACGCCGCGGAGCTTGGCGCGGATCATCCGGTTGACGGCGTTGCTGCCGCCCCCGCCGACTCCGATGACCTTGATCCGAGCGTTGCCCTGGCTGGTGGGGTCTAGGTCGTTTTGAGGCATCGCGTCTCCTTCAGGGTCAGAACAGCTCGTGGAGCCAGCGGTTGATCCGGCTCGCACTGCGGGTGGTTCCCATGTTTCCGCCGTCTCTCCGGGCGGCCGAGCGCTGGCCCCAGCGGAGTAGTCCGGCGGCCGCCGCGTGCTCAGGCATGCCGAGTTGGTCGGCCAGCCCGCCCATCCCCTCCGGGACCGCGAGCCGGACTGGCATCTCGAGGATCTGATGGACGGCGGCGGCGAAGCCACTGAGCCGGAAGCCGCCCCCGGTCACCACCAGGCGGGAGAGGCTGCTGCCGTCCTCGTCGAGCGCCTGCCCGATGAGGCGGGCCATCTCCCTCGCCCGGGGCTCGATGATCTCGGCCAGCCAGCGCCGGGGCACCTCCTCGGCGCCGACGTGCGAGCTGCCGACCAGGGTGACCATCTCCTCGGGCAGGACCTGGGCCGGGTCGCAGTGACCGTGCCTACACTTCAGGGTCTCGGCCTCGTCCTGGTCGCAGCGGAGGCCGGTGGCGAGGTCGGTGGTGACATGGCGGGCGCCGACCGGGAGCACCCGGACGCATCTGATGGAACCGCCCAGAAAGATGGCGATGTTGGTGGTTCCGGCACCGACGTCAACCACCGCCACCCCCACCTCCAGCTCCTGGTCCCGCAGCACTCCCTCGGCCGCCGCCAGGGGCTGGGCGACGACGTCATCGATCCGCAGTCCGGCGGCATGGACGCAGTTGACCAGCGCCGCCAGGTGAGCGCTCGAGGCGAGCACGAGCTCGGCGTCGACGGCGAGCCGGGCGCCGGCGACGCCCCTTGGGTCGCGGAGCCCGGTACGGGCATCGACCTGGTAGCTCCTTGGGATCAGGTGGACGACCTCCTGCCCCTCCAGCCCGGGAATCGACCGGGCACCCTCCAGGACCCGGTTGAGGTCGCTGGTGCCGACCATCCCGCCCCTCGAGGTGACCGAGACCACCGCCTGGCTCGGTCGGCTGTGGACGTGGCGCCCACTCAGGGTCAGCAGCGCCGACTCGATCTCGACGCCACTGGAGCGTTCGGCGGCGTCGAGGGCTCGGGTGATGGCCTGGGTGGCGGCATCGGGATCGGTGATGATCCCCTTGCGGACCCCGGAAGAGGGCGCCTGGCCCACTCCCAGGATCCGCAGCCGGGGACCGTCCTCCTCGGCCACGGCGCAGCACACCTTGGCGCTGCCCAGGTCGAGCGCGACCAGGCGGCGACTGCTCAAGCCGGCGCCGAGGGAAGAGAGGCCGGCCGCAGGCCGGGGCCGAGACGCTCGCTCATCAGGAGAATCCCCAATTCTGGTGCGGTGTTCTTTGACAACGTGTGGTTGTGGTCTGGTTCGGGAGGTGGGGCCTCGACGGCCCCGGGAAGAGACTCGGCGAGGCCGCCTCGAAGTGTATCCGCAATCTCAGAGCAATACAAGCCCCAAACTGGCCCAAAACCACATCATGTTGTGTCCGGGAGAGCCCCGATACCCTCAATTTTGCGTATGAGCCCTCGCGCGCCCAGGAGCCACGCTCAGTAGCTGACCGCCACCTGGGCGGGATCCTCGAGGTGGATCTCCTTGATCCCGGCGGTGCGCAGGTTGAGCTGGCTCCCGAGCGCGCGCAGCGCCTCCAGCTTCTGGCCCAGGCCGGCGATCTGGGCGCTGGTCAGGACCGGTCCCAGGTCGGCGGTCCAGCCGGCGCTGGCCTGGATCTCGAGCGCGCCGTCCCGGGTCAGCAGGTAGCGGGTCAGAGCGACCCCGTCGTAGCTGGCGGGGAAGACCTTGGCGAGGGCGACCAAGGCCCGGGTGAGCCGCCCGGGAAACACCTCCGCGCCAGGTCGGGCCGTCGGCAGGACGCGCTGGTCGACCAGCAGCGGCAGGCCGGACGCGGGCCGGCTCCGGGCTCTGCCCAGGGCCGCCCCGGAGGCAGCCAGCGAGGTCCGCGCAGACCCCTGCTGGTAGAGCATCACCGGCGGCAGCGGGGTGACCTCCAGCACCAGGGTGCTGGGCCAGCGGATCTGGACCGCGGCGTCGCGCACCCAGGGCAGCGCCAGCAGGCTGCGCGACATCGCCGGGGCGTCGACAAGGAGGGTGCTCTCGCCCCAGCGCGTCCCGGCGTCCGCCAGCAGCTGCTGACGGGACACCACCGACGAACCGACCACCTCGACTCGCTGCACCTTGAGCCAGGGAAGGGCGAAGAGCACCACCGCCGCCAGGATCACCGCCGTCAGGGCCAGGGCGAGCACCTTGGGGGCCCGGCCGACGTCCTGCCAGGCGTCGAGGGCGGGCGGCTTGCGGGGAGCGGAGACCCGGTGGCGGCCGAGGAAGCGCTGGCGCGCGGCGAAGCGCGCCGCCCGGCGCTCCGCCGCCTGCTTGGCGACCTCCTCGATCTCCTCATCGGGGATCCGACCCCAGACCGGCCGGCGCGGGTCGCGGTCTGGGGTCGGCCGGCGCCGCCGGTTGGGCCGGGGCGCCTCCCCCGAACTCGGCGGCCGCCAGGCCTCGAACTCATCGGGCACGACCGCGCCGAAGGACCGCCCTGCAAAGGACTCCTGGCGCGCGGGCCGACTCATGGCTGCCCCTCAGCTGTGACGTAAGTGGAGGTCGGGACTGCCGACGGGGATGATCTCCAGCTCGAGCTCAACCCCGAAGCGCTCCTGTACACGTTGACGGATTACGTCCGTCAATGCAAGCACGTCGGCGGCCCGAGCTCCCCCCAGGTTGCAGATGAAGTTGGCATGGTCGCTGGAGACCTGGGCCTGGCCTCTTCGACTCCCCTTCAGGCCGGCCTCGTCGATCAGCCGGCCGGCGGGCCCCAGGTCGGGGTTCTTGAAGGTGCTGCCCAGGCTGCGAACCCCGGTCGGCTGGCTCGCCTTGCGCTCCTGCATCACCTGCCGGACCGCGCTTCGCGCTGACCCGCTGTCACCGGGGCTGAGCCGGAGCCAGACCTGGGTCACCACGGCCCCCGCCAGGCTTCCCTCCTGAAGCGCCGTCCTGCGGTAGCGAGGGCGGAGGTCGGATGGCGAGAGCTGGAGCACCTCCCCGCCCGGCAGCACGGCCTCGACCCGCTCCAGGACGTCGGCGACCTCACCGCCGAAGGCGCCGGCGTTACCGGCGGCCGCGGCTCCGGCGGTGCCCGGGATGCCCACCCCGAAGGCGAACCCAAGCAGGCCTCGGTAGGCGGTGTCGAAGGCGGCCCGGGGCAGCATGGCTCCGGCCGGGAGAAGGACCAGGCCGTCACCGAGGAGTTCGGCCCGAGCCGGGGGGAACTTGACCACCAGGCCCCGGATCCCCCCGTCGAGGATCAGGCAGTTGCTGCCTGCGCCAAGGACCGAGCAGGGGAAGTCAGTCTCCTCTGCCGCCTCAAGGACGTCGGGCAGCAGGGCCGCCTCGGCTGGCTCCCAGTACCAGTCGGCCGGGCCTCCGACGCCGAACTGGGTGTGCCGGGCCAGTCCCTCGTCGGCACGCAGGGCGCCAGCGGCCTTTGCCCGGGACAGCAGCCTTCCCAACCGGTCGGGGAGCTGGGCCAGGCTCATCCGGAGCCGTCCCGAAGCGCAGCCAGGAGCCTTGCCGCCACGTCGCCAAAGCCACGGACCGAGCTGCAGACCACCACGGTCGGAGGCTTGAGCCGGGCTCGCACGGCCGCGATCGCCTCCTCGGCCGAGCCGACCTGGACCAGCTCGGTCCCGGTCACCAGGGCGGCCACGTCGTCCGAGCTCACCGTCCCCGCCAGGTGCCGCTCCCGCGCCGGCTCGATCGGCCCCAGCACGAGCAGGTCGAGGCCGTCAAACGCCCCCCGGTAGTCGAGCAGGAGCGCCTTGGTCCGGGAGTAGGTGTGGGGGACGTGGACCATGATCAGCTGGACCTGGTCGCCGAACTGCTCTCGGGCCCCGGCGACGGTGGCCCGGATCTTGGTGGGGTGGTGGGCGTAGTCGTCGACCACGGTCACGCCGTCGACCTGGTCCAGCACCTCGAAGCGGCGGGCGACGCCCCGGTAGTCGGCGGAGGCGGCGGCCGCCGCCTCGACCGAGGCGCCGAGCCTGACCGCGGTCGCCAGGGCGGCCAGGCCGTTGGCGGCCTGGTGGGCGCCGAAGGTGGGGAGAAGCAGCTCGACGGGCGGCCCGGTAGGGCCCTGGGCCAGGAGTTGGAGCCGGCCCGCCCGGCGAGCTGGGGGTTGGGCCAGGTGCCAGTCCCCCTCGGCCAGGCCAAAGGTCTGGCGCTCGGCGGCCCCGACCTCACGGGCCAGCTCCATCGCCAGACGGTCCCCGGCGGGGTAGATCAGCTGGTCGCCAACGCCGAGCCCGCCGAGGAGCTCCCGATACGGTTGGGCGTAGGCGTCCAGGTCGGGATAGAGGTCGGGATGGTCGAGCTCGAGGTTGAGCAGGGTCACCACCTCTGGCTGCCAGTGGAGGAACTTTGCGCTCGGGTCGAGTACTGACGTCTTGTACTCGTCTCCCTCGAAGACGAACGGCCCTCGGGCGCGGGGGTCGCCGAGCCGGGCGGTGGTGGGGAAGTCGCGAGCCGTCGCGCCCAGCCGGAAGCCGGGCCGGCACCCGGCGCGGTCGAGCATGAAGGCGGTCAGGGCCGCGGTCCCGGTCTTGCCGTGGGTGCCGCAGACGACCGCCCGCAACCGCCCCTGGGTCAGGCCCCGGTAGGCCTCGGCCTCGCTGAGCAGGCTGAGGCCCAGGGCACGGGCCGCCTCGAGCTCGGGGTTGCCGGCCTGGACCTGGTTGCCGAGGACCACCAGCTGGGGTACCCCCCAGCGCTCGAGGTTGGCCGCATCGTGGTGGCGGCTGAACTCGATCCCGGCTGCCACCAGGGTGTCGGTGGTGGGCGGGTAGGCGTCCTCGTCGGCGCCGGTGACGAGGTAGCCCAACTCCTGGGAGCAGAGCGCCAGCCCGGAGACGGCGTAGCCGCAGATGCCGAGGAAGTGGAGGTGCGCTGGGGGATCGGGCCAGCCCAGCGGGGCTGCCTTGGCCAAGCTAGGGTCTCGCCTCGGCCATCTCGGCCAGGAGCCGGGCCACGTCGGCGGCAGCGGCGGGCCGGGCCTGGGCGGCGCTGGCCTGGGCCATCGCCCGCCAGCGACCCTCGTCCAAGACCACTTGGAGCACCGCCTCGAGCAGTCGGCCGGCGGTCAGCTCCTGGTCCGGGATCACCAGGGCGGCCCCGGCCTCCTCGAAGGGCTGGGCATTGGCGCTCTGGTGCTCCCCGGCGTGCGGGTAGGGGACCAGCACCATCGGCCGGCCGAGGCAGGCGACCTCCGCCAGGGAGCTCCCGCCGGCGCGCATCACGACCAGGCTGGACCCGGCCAGGCGCCCGGCGATGTCGGTGATGAAGGGAGATGGCTGGTAGGCGGCTCCCGGGGGCAGGCCCAGCTCCTCCGCGGCGCTGACCACCTGGGCGTGGTCGGTCTCGCCGGTCAGGTGGACGACCTTGAGCTGGGGAAGCCGAGCGAGAAGGGACGGCAGGGCCTCGAGCAGCACCTCGTTGAGGTGCCGTGCGCCCTGGGAGCCTCCCATGACCAGGATCGTCGGCGGAACCTCGGGAAGCCCCGGCCGCCCGGCCAGCGCCGTGAAAGCGACCCGGACCGGGTTGCCGGTGCAGACGACCCGGGCGCGGGGCAGGTGGGCGGCGGTGCCCGGGAAGGAGCTGGCGACCTGCTCGACCCGGGAGGCGAGCCAGCGCACGGCCCGGCCCGGGAGCATGTTCTGCTCGAGGAGCAGGACCGGGATCGAGCGGCGCCGGGCGGCCAGGGCGATCGGGACGCAGACGTAGCCGCCGGTGGCCAGGACCACCTGGGGACGGAAGCGCTGGACCAGCCGGGAAGCCTCCCGGTAGACCAGGGGCAGCCTCAGGGCGAGACGGGGCACCGAGCTCCGGACGCTCGATCCCATGGTCCCGAGCCGGAGGCCGGCGAAGTCGATCCCGGCGGCGGGTACCAGCTCCGCCTCGGGGCCGTCGGCGCGGCCGACGTAGGTGATCACGACGTCGGGATCAGCCTGTCTCAGCGCCTCCGCCACCGCGATGGCTGGGGTGCAGTGACCGCCCGTCCCGCCCCCGGTGATTAGCACGCGCATTCCCGATCCCCACTCGGCGCTGCCGGGCCGAGACATTGAGCAAGACGCCGGTCGCCGCCAGTGACAGTGCCAGCGACGAGCCCCCGAAGCTGATGAAGGTAAGCGGTACCCCGGTGGAGGGGATAGTGTCGGTCACCCCGCCGATGTTGATCAGGGCCTGGCCCACGATCCAGATGGTGACGCCGCCGGCCAGGAGAACGCCGAGACGGTCGGGCGCGTTCCGGGCGGCGCGCACCCCGCGCCAGGCGAAGCCGAGGAAGAGCAGCAGGACCAAGATGGCCCCGACCAGCCCCAGCTCCTCACCGATGATGGCGAAGATGAAGTCGGTGTGGGCTTCGGGAAGCAGCTGAGAGGGCGAGACGGCGCCGTTGAGCCCGGTACCGAAGATCCCCCCCGACCCGAGCGAGTAGAGCGCCTGGACCGCCTGGAAGCCGCTGCCCAGCTTGTGGGCGAAGGGGTTGAGGTAATCGAGGAGCCGGGCGGTCCGATAGGGCTCGGCCCGAACCAGGAGGAGCCCCGCCACCAGTCCCACGCCGACCACCCCGAGCAGGTGGCGCAGGCGGATGCCGGCGAGCCAGAGCAGGCCGAAGGCGGTGACCACCAGGACCACCGCCGAGCCCAGGTCCTTCTCCATCACCACCAGGAGCGCGACCACGGCGATCTTCCAGCTGTAGTTGAGCACCCCCTGGCGCAGGTCGACGATCCGCGAGCCCAGGCGGTCGAGCCAGACGGCGCCGCCGACCACCACCAGGAACTGGGCCAGGACACTCGGCTGAAGGTCCATCGGGCCAACCCGGATCCAGCGCCGGGCGCCCTGCACCTCGACCCCGATGTGGGGCACCAGGACCGCCACCAGGAGCACCGCCGTGACCGCGGTGAGCAGGGGCGCGAGCTGGACCCAGCGGTGGTAGTCGATCTTGGCGCAGACGACGAGCGCGACCAGCCCGAGGCCGAGCCAGAGGAGCTGGCGCTCGAAGAAGTAGGCGGGGTTGCCGTAGTCGGTGTAGGCGAGCGCCTGGCTTGCTGAGTAGACCATGATCAGGCCCAGGCCGCAGAGGGCCAGGGTCAGCAGCAGCAGCCAGACATCCAGTTCGGGCAGGGGCAGGTGGGAGAGCCCGCTGCTGGCCCGGTCGGAGCGGCCCGCCGGGAGCCAGCGCTCGACGTGGGCGATCAACGAGGTCCTCCGACAAGCCCGGTCGTCACCGCCCAAGAGGCGGCCGCGGTGGCCGCGACGGCGGCGATCGCCCAGAACCAGAGGTCGATCGTCCACTCGCTCCTCCCCCCCTCCTCGAAGTGGTGATGGATGGGGCTGGCCCGGAAGAGGCGGCGGCCGTTGGTCAGCTTGACGTGGCTGAGCTGGACGATCACCGACCCCGCCTCGACGACGAAGATCAGCGCCAGCAGCGGCAGCAGGATCAGCGCTCCCACCTCGATGGCGGCGACCGCCAGGGCCAGCCCCACCGCCAGCGAGCCGGCATCCCCCATGAAGATGGCGGCGCGAGGCCGGTTGAAGCAAACGAAGGCGAGCAGGGCGGCGGCGAGGCAGGCGCAGGTGAGGGCAAGGCCCGGGCGGTGCTCGACCATGGCCAGGGCGGCGCAGGCGGCGAACCCGGGGATGGCGCAGCCGGCCGCCAGGCCATCCACCCCGTCAGTGAGGTTGGCGGCATTGGCGGTGGCCAGGATGGCGAACCCGGCCAGGGCCACCCCCAAGAGGCCCAGGTCGCGGGGGCCGAGCAAAGGGACGGTCTGGCTAGTGGCCGAGGTGGCGGCCACGCCCACGGCCAGGACGGCGGCGCAGAGCGCCAGGAACAGGAGCTTGGGGCGAAAGCGCATGCCGTCGCCCCGCCTCAGCTTGGTCAGGTCGTCGACCAGGCCGGCCCCGCAGCCGAGGGCGGCCGCGCCCACCACCAGGCCGCCGGCCGGGTCCCGGGCGGCGACCGCCCAGGCCAGGATCACGGCGGCGACGAAGACGACACCGCCGGCGGTCGGGGTCCCGACCTTGGCCAGGTGGCTCGCCGGAACGTCGGAGCGCTCGACCTGACGGAGACCGATCCGGCCGTAGCCGGCGATCGCCAGGGGGTAGACGACCAGTGCCCCAAGGAACGTTCCCCCGACCGCCAGCCAGTTCACCCGAGGCATCTTATGGTTGGAGCTTGAAGCGGTCGATCAGCACCTGGGTCACCTTCTTGACCGTGGGCACGGCGTCGTAGAAGGAGTAGCGCAGGATCGGCGCCACCTGGGGCTCGCGGAGGATGCAGATCATCGAGTACTGGGGATCGCTCTCGGGGAGGAACTCGGCGAAGGAGTCGATGGTGTTGTCGGTGTAGACCCCGTTCTGGGCCACCTCGGCGGTTCCGGTCTTGCCCGCCAGCTCCCCCTTCCAGGCGGGCCAGATCCGGGCCTCGGACCCGTCCGCCCCGGGGGCGTCGATCACCCCGACCATCATCTGGGACAGGGTGGCCGCCGTCGCCGCCGAGATCACCCGGTGGGTCTTGGGCTTGATCGCCGTGGTCGGCTGGCCGCCGCCGCTGACCGAGGTGACCACGTGGGGCTGGACCCAGACCCCGCCGTTGGCCACTGCGTTGATCGCGGCCAGCATCTCGATCGGGGTGACCACCACCCCCTGGCCGAAGCTGGAGGTGGCCAGCTCGAGCGGCGTCTGCTGGGCCAGGGGCGCCAGCGGCTTGCTCTCCTCGCCGGCCAGGTCGATCCCGGTCGGCTTGCCGATCCCGAAGGCTTCCATGGTGTTGTAGAAGGTCTGCGCCCCCTCCAGCTCCTCGACATGAACGGCGCCCACGTTGAGGGAGTTGTTGAGGACGTACTGGTAGCTGATGTCGCCGTGATAGCGGTTGTCCCAGTCGTGGATCTCCACCCCCTGGACCGTGCCCGTCGCCGGGGTCTCGTCGAAGGTGGCGGTGGGGGTGATGGCGTGGTTCTGGAGCGCGCCGGCAAAGGTGACCGTCTTCATCACCGAGCCGGGCTCGTAGAGGTTGGCGATCCCGGCGTCCTGGAAGAGCGAGTCCGACTCGCTGGCGTAGTCGTTGGCGTTGTAGGACGGATAGTCGGCGTAGGCGACGATCGCCCCGGTGTGGACGTTCATCACGATCATCGTCCCCGAGGCGGCCAGGTCGGCCTTGACCTCGGCGGCCAGGTCCTGCTCCACCGTCATCTGCATGGTGGCGTCGATGCCAGTGTTGAGGTTGCGGCCGTTGACCGCAGGGGTCTGCTGGCCGCCGTTGAGGACCACCGCGTTGCCCTGCAGGTCGTGCACCACCGACTCCTTGCCCGGGTGCCCGGCGAGGACGCTGTTGTAGTAGCCCTCGAGCCCGTACTGGCCCTGGCCGTCCGAGTTGACGAATCCGATCAGGTTGGCCGCCAGCGAGGTGCCTGGCACCGCCCCCGGGCCGTAGGTGCGCACCTGGAGCGGGATCGTCCCGATCCCGGGCAGGTCGAGCTTCTTCAGCCTGCTGTCAACCGAGGGCGCCTGGTCCCTGGCCAGGTAGACGAACTGGAGCGGCTTGGCGAACTGGGTGGCCAGGTTGTCGGCCGACAGCCCGAGCACCCGGGCGAGCAGCGTCGCCTCGCGGACGCGGGAGGCGACCGGGATCTCGCGGGGGTCGGCGAAGACGTCGTAGGCGACGGCATCGCCGGCGAGCACCTGGCCGTCGTCGTCGAGGATCAGACCCCGGACC
>DATDII010000018.1:0-6454 GCA_036521135.1 Candidatus Dormiibacterota bacterium
GGGCGTCGATCTCCACCCCGCCCTCGGAGCGGTCGACCCGGGCGCCGAGGCCGCGGAGGCGGCGGCACATGGTCTCCACGTCCTCGATGGCGGGTACGTTGCCGAGCTGGAGCGGGCCATCGGCGAGAATCGCGGCCGCCATCTGCGGCAGGGCCGCGTTCTTGCTCCCGCTCACGGTCACCCGGCCCCGCAGGGGCACCCCCCCCTCGATCTCCAGGCGCCGCCCGGAGCCTGGCGGACTCACCGCGGCCGGCTCAGACATGGGGGCGGTCGAGCTGGCTCGGCTCGCTCTTGGATCGCTGCTGGAAGGTGAACCCGCCCCGGCGCCAGATCCGCCAGAGGAGCAGCCCCAGGGCCAGCACCAGGAGGCCGAGCGCGACCGCCAGGATCTTGCGGTGCCCGAAGACGGCGAGCCCGATGCAACCGAGGATCGCGGTCGCCAGGTAGAAGGTGATGGCGGTCTCGCGGGCAGTCAGGCCGAGCGCCAGGAGGCGGTGGTGCAGGTGGAGGGCGTCGGCGTGGGCGAATCCCACCCCCTGGTGCCGGCGGCGGAGGATGGCGAAGGCGGTGTCGCCGATGGGCAGGGCCAGCGCCAGGACGGGTACGAACACGGCCAGCGCCACCGTCACCTTGGCCACACCCACGATGGTGATGATGCCGACCAGCATCCCCAGCACGTGGCTGCCCGAGTCCCCCATGAAGATCCGCGCCGGGGCGAAGTTGAAGACCAAGAAGCCAAGGCAGCAGCCGACCAGCGCCGAGGAGAGCAGGATCACCCCGCCCTGGCTCGGCTCCAGCCCGAGCCGGTTCACGGCCGCCAAATAGAGCACGCCCCCGACGATGGCGACCACCCCCGCCGCCAGGCCGTCGACGCCGTCGAGCAGGTTGATCGAGTTCTGCATCCCCATCAGCCAGATGATGGTGATGGGGATCGTCGCCCAGGCGAGGTGGATCGCCAGGCCGGGCAGGTTGACGGCGTGGATGTCGATGGCGAAGAACCAGGCCACCGCGACCGAGCAGAGCGCCTGGAGCACCAGCTTGGTCCAGTAGGCGAGCCCGAGGATGTCGTCGGCGGCGAGCACCACGGCCACCACCACCGCGAGGACCACGACCTGCCACCAGTCCTGGACCTGGCGCCCGAACACGGCCATGGCCACGACGAACCCGGCCATGATCGCGAGCCCACCCAGCCTCCCGGTCGCCCGGGTGTGGATGTGGCGGCCGCCGGGCTGGGCGACCGCACCCAGCCGGAAGCTGGCCCAGCGGGCGAGGGGCACGGTGGCCACCGTCACCACCACCGCCACCAACATGATGGGCAGGGCGCTCAGGTAAGGGTCGCTGGCGGTGGGCACGGCTGCGAGGGCCGGTTAGTTGTAGGGCAGGGGAAAGGCCTCGCAGAGCGCCCTGGCGCGGGCGGCCACCTCGCGCTCCACCCGCTCGTCTCCCAGGTGGTGGATGGTCTGGGCGATCAGCGCGGCGATCTCGTCCATCTGCTCCAGACCCATCCCCCTGGTCGTCACCGCGGGGGATCCGAGCCGGATCCCGCTGGGATTGAACTTGCTCGCCTCGTCGAAGGGGATCGAGTTGCGGTTGACGGTGATCCGGGCGCGATCGAAGACCTCCTGGACCTGGCGCCCGGTCAGCCCCAGGGGCCGGAGGTCGAGCAGCATCAGGTGGTTGTCGGTCCCCCCGCTGACCAGGCGGAGCCCGGCCCGGCTCAGCCCGGCCGCCAGCCGCTGGGCGTTGGCGACCACGCGCTGGGCGTAGTCGGCCATCTCGGGCTGGCCCCAGGCCCGGAGCGCTGCCGCCTTGCCGGCGATGGCGTGCATCAAGGGCCCGCCCTGGACCCCCGGGAAGACGGCCTTGTCGATCGCCTTGGCGTGGGCCTCGGGGGAGAGGATCATCCCGCCCCAGGGCCCGCGGAGCGTCTTGTGGGTGGTCAGGGTGACGACGTCGGCGTCGGGGACGGGGCTGGGGTGGGCGTGGCCGGCGACCAGGCCGGCGAAGTGGGCCATGTCCACCATCAGGAGCGCGTCCACCTCGTGGGCGATCGCGGCCAGGCGCTGGAAGTCGAAGGTCCGGGGGTAGGCGCTCGCCCCGGCGACCAGGACCTTGGGCCGCACCTCCTTGGCCCGGCGCTGGATCTCGTCGTAGTCGAGCTGCTCCGTCTCCCGGTTGACCCCGTAGAACTCGGCGTGGTAGACGATCCCGCTGAAGCTGACCGGCGAGCCGTGGCTGAGGTGGCCGCCATGGCTCAGGTCCAGGCCCAGGATGGTGTCGCCGGGCTGGCAGAAGGCCATGTAGGCGGCCATGTTGGCCGAGCTGCCACAGTGCGGCTGGACATTGGCGTGCTCGGCACCGAAGAGGGCGCAGGCGCGCTCCTGGGCCAGGATCTCGACCTGGTCGACGAACTCGCAACCGCCGTAGTAGCGCTTCCCGGGGGTGCCCTCGGCGTACTTGTTGGTAAGCCAGGACCCGACCGCCTCGAGGACCGCCGGACTAGCGATGTTCTCGGAGGGGATCAGCTCCAGGGTGTAGCGCTGGCGGTCGAGCTCGGCCTCGAGCAGGGCCGCCAGCTCCGGGTCCGCCTGGTGCAGGGCGCTCAGCCGCTGTTCTGCGATCGCCATCTCAGTCCCTCCGCGTCCCCGGCTCCTGCCCGGGGACAGGCACCCCGAGCTGGCGGGCGCTGAGCCTGCCCTCGCGAAGTAGGACGGGCTGTTCCCGAGTGAGGTCGAGTATAGATGAGGGTCGGTCGCTGGCCGACGCTTCCGAAGATGCGGCCAGCACCCCGCTCAGCCGGGGCAGGGACCTGGCGGCGGAGCTCGCGTCCAGGGCCGGATCCTGGCCATGGATGTTGGCGCTGGTGGTGGCCAGTGGCCCCGTCCTTCGGAGCAGCTCGAGGGTCACCTCGGTGGCGGGAATCCGGACCCCGAGGGTTCCCCGTCCCCGCAGGGCTGCCCCAAGGGGAAGGGAGGGCAGCACCAGGGTGAGCGGCCCGGGCCAGAATTGCCGGGCCAACCGCTCGGCCAGCGGGCTGGGCTCAGCGAAGCCCCAGATCTCGGCCGCGGTCGCGGCCATCAGGATCAGCGGTTGCTGCTGCGGTCGAACCTTTAGCGAGTAGAGCTGCTCGATCGCCCGGAGGTCGGTCGCCGAGCAGGCGACGCCGTAGACGGTGTCGGTCGGCACGCCGATCACCTTCCCCTCCCGGACCGCCGCCGCGGCGCTGGCGATGCCCGCTACGTCCGGGGCCCAGACCTCGGGCGGGGCCGGGGTCAGGTCTGGACCTCCACGACCCGCTCCCGCTGAGCCAGGTCGGGCTTGAGGGTGATCGTGCTCCCGGGCCAGGCGAGCCGGCAGAGGTCGGCCACCTCGCCCAGGCGTCGGGGGTCTCCCTCCAGAAGCAGGGTCGCCCCGGGCGCCAGGATGGGGCCGACCGAGGGCAGCAACTGCCGGTAGCAGTCGAGCCCGTCGACGCCTCCGTCGAGAGCCTCCCGGGGCTCGAAGTCGCGCACGCTGCGATCCAACGTCAGGTACTCCGCGGTCGTCACGTAGGGGGGGTTGCTGACCACGAGCTGGTAGGGTCCCCGGCCCCGGAGGGGTTCGGCCCACCAGCCCGCGAATGCGAAGGCCCGCTCCCCCACCCCATGGCTCTGGATGTTCTCCCTGGTGAGCTCGACCGCGGTCGCCGAGAGATCGACCGCGTCGACCACCAGGTTGGGGCGCCTGACCGCCAGGGTCACCCCGATGCAGCCGGTCCCGGAGCCGAGGTCGGCACAGCGGGCCGCCCCCTGGTCCACGGCGGCGAGCGCAAGCTCGACCAGGAGCTCGGTCTCGGGTCGGGGTACCAGCGCCCCGGGGCCGACCTTGAAGCGCAGGCCAAAGAACTCACGCTCACCCAGCAGGTAGGCGGTCGGGGATCCCCGCACCTTCTGCCGGAGCAGTCCCCGAACCCGCTCGAGCTCGGCCTCATCGAGGGGCCGATCGAACTCGAGGTAGAGGTCGAGCCGACCCACCCCGAGAGCGGCCGCCATGAGGAGCTCGGCCTCGAACCTCGGCGAATCGATCTCGGTCCCCTGCAGGTAGGCCGTGCTCCGACGGAGAACCTCCAATACGGTCAGGCGGTCCTCCTCAGGGGCATTTCTCGTGGTAGTCTTCGCTGACGCAACTGGGGTGAAAGTCGCAAGAAGCTGTTACCGAACCGTTGCGAATACTTGCAGGGTAATTGCCCCGGGGCTAGCTACGCTCCGGACATTAATGAAGCGACTCGCGCGGCTGTCACGACTTCACCGTTCCCGGCGCCCCTCCAGAAGGGCGCGATCGGAGCGCGGCCAGGCGATCACCGAGTTCGCCCTGGTCTTCCCGATCGCCGTGGTGATCTTGGCGCTCTGCGCCACCGGTGGCCAGATGCTGGTCGCCGCCATCGACCTGACCCAGGCCGCCCGGGCCGCGACCGTGACCGTGGTTAGCGACGTGTCCAACAACGACAACCAGACGACCGAGGAGCAGGACGGGCTCGACTCGGCCAACGGGGAGCTGGGCCAGAACATCCAATGCACCGGCCAGGGCGACGAGGGCAGGTGCATCGCGATCGCGACTCCGACGGGAGGTGACTCGGGCCAGCCCCTGGTTCAGGTGACCCTGTGGCAGTCGATCACGCCCTTCGTCCCCCTCTTCCCCAACATCACCATCAGCTCGCAAGCGACGTCGGCCCAGTCGTGAACCGCTTCATCGGCTGGCTCACCTTGCGGCAGAGAGCGCAGCGTAACCACGCTGGCGAACGGGGCCAGGTCGCTGTCCTCTTCGCGATCAGCCTGGTCGTGCTGCTGATCCTGGTGGGCATCGCCATCGACGGTGGCTTCGGCCTGTTCCAGTACCGCAAGGCGCAGAACGCGGCCGACTTCGCCGCGGTGGCCGCGGCCCAGGCTCTCCAGATCAACTGCACCGACAAGGGTGGGGACATGGCCGACGGCACCCAGATCACCAACGTCATCGACGACCTGGTCAACGCCAACGCCCCCGACGCGACCTCGAGCGTGGGCGATGAGCACTGGACCGCCTACTACCTCAACGACCTGGGCAAGGCGTTCTCGCCCTCGGTGCCGGTGACCGCCGGCGGAGCCGCGGTTGAGGGTGCCTGCGGCGTCCATGTCGACGTCCAGCCCCAGTGGCCGCCATTTATCGAGCAGATCATGGGCGTGACCAAGCTACAGACCGCCGCCGGGGCCGATGCCCTGAGCGAGGCCGCGGCCGGCCCCGGACCCCTGACCAGCATCGTCGGGCTGGCCGAGAACGGCGCCCACACCATCCTCGAGGCGGGCAACGGTCTGTTCACCGTGAACGGCACCATCTACGACAACGCCAACGGCCACATCGACGAGGCCGGCGACCTCTGGGGCGGCAAGGCCGACGTCATCGACGGCAAGCAGAACGGCGACATGGACGTGGTCGGGGACATCGAGTCGGTCTCCAACCCACCATTCGACTGGTGCTTCGGGAGCACGCCCCCGAACGGGCCGTCAGCGACCTGCAGCGCCAACAACACCACCATCCAGTACGAGGGCTGGAGTGGCGGCCACCCCGAGATCACCACCGACCCGGTCGCCAGCAACGGGGTACCCAATCCGCTGGCGGTGGATGGATCGGGCAACTACTCCCACGCCGCCTGCCCGGGTAACTCGGTGCAGACGTACACCAGGGCCAGTCAAACGATCGGCGGCAACTACCTGCCCGGGGTCTACACCTACCCGGTGGCGATCACCGGCAACGCCGTCCTCGAAAACTGCAGCCAGGCCGAGGGCGATGACATCACCAGCGACGCCGACCCCGGCATCTTCATCTTCGAGAGCGGTCTCACCGTCAGGCCCAAGGTCAACGACACCGTCACCGGAAACGACGTGATGCTGGTGACGATCAATCCCCCGACCACGGTCGCGGGCGTCTCGGTGGTACAGCCGGACGGCTCGACCGACGTCGAGACGGTCGCCAATGCCGGAAGCGGCGAGCCGGTGATCGGGACCGGTGCCGATGACGCCAACTCGGTCAACGGTCGCACCCCATCGACCGCCTCCCAGGGTCTCAACGACGCCCTCGAGATCGGCGGCCAGGGAAGCGTGACCCTGACCCCGCCCCAGACCGGCTCCTGGACCGGCTACATGACCTGGCAGGATCCCGACGTGCGCGGCAACATCGGCCTCGACGCCTTCCTGGGCGACACCGCGACGATCAACATCTCCGGGATCGTCTACAACAACAGCGACCAGGAAGGCCAGGACATCGTGCCCCCGGACAACAACCCCCAGTACTGGGGCGCGGCCTCGTCGTTGCCGTTCCTCAACGGGGGCATGCTCGTCGCCGGCTTCGGGATCGACTCGAGAACGGGCCAGACCTGCAGCTCCGCGTCCAAGTGTCAGGTGACCATCAACGGGCTGGCAATCGTCGACATCTTCCAGACCCA
>DATDII010000019.1:0-2814 GCA_036521135.1 Candidatus Dormiibacterota bacterium
GAGGCCAGCCGGGGCCTGCTGGTCGCCAGCATCGTCGAGCGGGTCCAGGACGGGACCATCTATCTCCGGGCGGGCGACCTCCAGGCTTACCTCCCTCGCGAGGAGCAGATCCCGGGCGAGCGCCTGGTTAGGGGCCAGCACCTCAGGGTGGTCTTGATGGAGTCCCGCCTCGGCGGAGGCCAGGAGATGGTCCTGGTCCGGGCCTCGCGGGCCAACGCCCTGCTCCTCCGGCGCCTGCTCCAGGCCGAGGTACCTGAGCTGGCGGAGGGGCTGGTGGTGATCAAGGCGATCACGAGGGAACCGGGGGAGAGGAGCAAGGTGGCGGTGGAGTCGGCTCGTCCCGGGATCGACCCCAAGGGCGCCTGCATTGGGCCCAGGGGCGTCCGGATCCGGGCCGTGGTCGCCGAGCTCAACGGGGAGAAGGTGGACGTCCTCGAGTGGTCGGATGATCCCGGCGAGCTGGTCGCCCGGGCGCTCGCCCCGGCCCCGGTCGCCTCGGTCGAGCTCGACCCGGTCGGTCACCGAGCCACGGTGCTGGTCCAGCCTCAGAGCCTCTCCTTGGCGATCGGCAAGGAGGGGCAGAACGCCCGGCTGGCGGCCCGGCTCAGCGGCTGGCGGATCGACATCCGGGCCCAGGGAGAGGCCCCGTAGGGTCGGCCCGAGCGAGGTCCCGGCCCCAGCGGACTTGTATCGGATGTCGCGCCAAGATGGGCCAGGAGGAACTGCTCCGGCTGCGCTGGGACGGCGCTGCGGTCGTGGTTGACAGCCCCGGCCAGCGCGGACCCGGGCGCGGAGCGTACGTATGTGCCAAGATGGGTTGCTGGGAGACGGCCCGCAAGCGTCGGGCTCTGGGGAGGGCCCTGCGACTGGGTGGGGAGAGCATTGACCAGTCGGGTTTGGCCGAGGTCGTGGTCGGTATGATCTCAGGTTCGCCCTGCCGCCCCGGGCCGACACCGGCAACCCCGAGCTGAGGAGGATACGTCCATCGCCAAGGTCAAGCAGGCGGCGCTGCCCGCCAATCTCACCGTCAAGTCGCTTGCCGACGCTCTCGGGGTGTCGCCGGCAGAGGTCGCCAAGGTGCTGATGCAGCATCGAATCCTGGCCACCATCAACCAGAGCATCGACGCGGGCACCGCCCGGATCGTCGCCGAGCAGCTTGAGATCGAGATTGCCGATGCCGTTCCGGAGGCAGCCGCGCCAGTCGAGCGGATGCTGGATCGAGACCAGTTCCAGGCCGACGCCGTCGCCGGGCAGCTGAAGCCGCGTCCCCCGGTGGTGACCGTCCTGGGACACGTCGACCATGGCAAGACCAGCCTGCTCGATGCCATCCGCGAGACCTCGGTGGCGGCAGGCGAGGCGGGGGGCATCACCCAGCGGATTGGGGCGTCGGTGGTGGAGCGCCAGGGACGGCAGATCACCTTCATCGACACCCCGGGGCACGAGGCCTTCACTGCGATGCGGGCCCGGGGGGCCAACATCACCGACCTGGCCGTGCTGGTGGTGGCCGCCGACGACGGGGTCATGCCCCAGACCGAGGAGGCGATCAAGCACGTCCACAACGCCGGGGTGCCCCTGCTCGTCGCGCTCAACAAGATCGACCGAGACGACGCCAACCCGGACCGGGTCAAGCAGCAGCTGGCCGAGCATGGGGTGGTCGTCGAGGACTTCGGCGGCGACATCGTCTGCGTGCCGGTGTCGGCCCGGACCGGAGCTGGCATCGACCACCTGCTCGAGATGATCCTGCTGGTCAGCGACCTGGGCGAGCCGCGGGCGAATCCGGACCGCCCCGGGGAGGCGGTCGTGATCGACTCCAACCTCCAGAAGGGGCAGGGTCCGGTGGCCAGCGTCCTGGTCCAGGAGGGGACTCTTGAGGTCCAGGACCACTTCGTGGTCGGGGCGGTGGCGGGCAGGATCCGGGCCCTCTTCGACGATCGCGGCCAGCGCGTTCAGGCGGTGACCCCGGGGCTCCCAGCGCTGGTCACCGGGCTACCCGAGGTGGCGACCGCAGGCGACCGCCTCCTGGTGGTGGCGACCGAGCGGGAGGCGAAGGGGGCGGCCGAGCAGCGCCAGCTGGCGCTGCGCTCGGGGAAGTCCGATGCCAACCGGGTCAGCCTGGCCGAGCTCAGCAGGCAGTCGGGCGAGGGCTTGCGCGACCTCGACCTGGTGGTCAAGGCGGAGAGCCAGGGCTCGCTCGAGGCCCTCCGCTCCGCCCTGCTCCGCTTCTCCGACCCCCTGGTCCGTCTGCGCCTGGTGAGCGATGGGGTGGGGCCGATCACCGAGGCCGACGTCGACCTGGCCGCGGCCGCCAACGCCATCGTGATCGGCTTCAACGTCCGGCCCGACCCGAGCGCCAAGGCGCTCTCGGATCGTCACGGCATCGACGTCCGCAGCTACGACGTGGTCTACCAGATCACCGAGGACATCGACAAGGCCATCCGCGGGCTCCACGAGCCGACCTTCGAGGAGGTCTTCGAGGGACGTGCCGAGATCAAGGCCCGGATCCGCGTGCCTCGTACTGGCTTCATCGCCGGCAGCCAGGTGACTGAGGGCACCATCACCAGGGGTTCGCTGGCCGTGGTTCTGCGCGATGGCCGGGAGATCCACCGCACCCAGATCGCCTCGCTCCGGCGCTTCAAGGACGACGTCCGCGAGGTTGCCCAGGGCTACGAGTGCGGCATCGACCTGGGCGACTACCAGGACTTTGCCGAGGGCGATCTCCTCGAGTGCTACGTGGTGCAGCAGCGAAACCGCTGAGCCGAGCGAAGGCGAGGGGCTGAGTCAGTGGCGCGGGCGGTCCGCGACGCCGCGGCCAAT
>DATDII010000020.1:0-6021 GCA_036521135.1 Candidatus Dormiibacterota bacterium
GAGGAGTCGCCCGACCAGATCTTCGCCGGCCTCGAGCCCTGCTCCGACGGTAACGCCGGCTGCAAGTGGGATATCGTCAACTTCGGCTCTCCCGGGGAGACGCCGACCTACTCCCCGGAGTACCTGCCCACCGGTGGCCCCTGGTTCGCCACAGGCGGGGCCAACAACGTCCAGGGCTACAGCAACCCGACCATGGACGCCAAGATCGCGGCGACCGAGACCAACTCCTCGCCCTCGGCGGTCCGTGCCTTCGGCACCTTCGCCGCCGAGAACCTGCCCAACCTCTGGGAGCCCGACTACGACTATCAGCTCTCGGTCATCAGTCCCAAGTTGCACGGGGCCGTGCCGCAAGACCCCAACTTGAATCTGTACCCGCAGAACTGGACCTTGAGCTCCTAGCTGCCGCGACCCGCCGGTTCGCGTCCCCAAGTCGAGGGCCGGTGGCAAGCGGTGGGGCAGCCGGGTGGCTCCTGAACGTCACCCGCTGCCCCTTCCCCGGGTCGGATCTGGCCGAACAGCCGGCCTAGGGCTTGACCGGGGGAGGGGCACCCTCGGGGGCGGGGGCAGGCGTCCGGCGCCGCGCTCGCTCCCGGAGCGCCGCCACCTGGCGGCGCAGGTTGCCACCGTCGACCACCATCTTGGTCACCCGCTTACGGTCCCGGCGACGTGCCCGCTCTCGCTCCGGCGGATCCAGCTCCTCCATGGAGGGATCGTAACCGGGGCACCGCTGCGATGAGCTTCCCGGTGCCGGGCCCCGTCAGACGACCGCCTGGGTCGGGCGGATCAGGAAGATCCAGACGTCCCAGAGTGCGTGGCTGACGATCAGGGCGGGCATCGGGACCCCGGCCGCGGCCAACCCGGACCAGCCGGCACCGGCGATGGTCGCCGCTCCGACCAGGGTGGGGTTGCCGGTGCTGATGTGGGCCCCCCCATAGAGGGCCGCCGCCAGGGCCGCCCCACCCGGCCGGCCGTAGCGGTCGGTCAGAGCCTCCTGGAGCAGCCCGCGCCAGTAGAGCTCCTCGGCGGGGGCGATCACCGCGGCCAGCCGGATGGCCAGCTCACCCCGGGAGCGGAGCCGGCGCAGCCGATAGATGTTGCCGATGTCCTGGGCCCCGTGGGGCATGACCACCCGGGCGACGCGGTCGCCGACCCCGAAGACGACGTAGAGCCCGGCCGCGATCGCCGCCCCCAGGGCGAGGTCGCCCCGCCGGGGCCGGATCGCCCGCAGGCGCGGCCGGGCGAGCAGCGAGGCGGTGCCCAGCACCGTGGCGGTGGCGGTCATCCGCTGCCAGAAGCGGGGCTGGGGTCCGCGAAAGGTGGCCGCGAAGGCGAGGTAGGCAAAGAGGACGCTCGTCCCCACCAGGGCCGAGCCTGCCTGGCCTTCCCTCTGGCGGTCCAACTGGCTAGCCGCCCGGGTGCCAGGAGACGCTGATCGCGATCCCGGCGACCAGGAGCAGGCCGAAGGCGGCGTGCAGCTGGGCCGTCTCCAGGTCGATCATGGCGATGGCGCGCTGCTGCCCGGCCGCGCCCAGCTCGGAGGCGTTGAGCGCCCGCACCAGCAGGGGCAGGGACAGCAGGGCGAGCAGGGCGAGTCGGGGCAGGAGGCCGAAGGCCACCCCGATCCCGAGGGTCACGAAGGCGCCCACCAAGAGGCTGACGTAGAGGTGGTGGGCGAAGCGGCGCCCGGCCCGGATCGAGACCGTGCTGATCCCGGCCCGGGCGTCCTCGCCGATGTCGCGCCACTCGTTCCCGTGCAGGATCGCTGTAACCAGGAGCCCGATCGGGACGCTGGCGGTGCCGGCCGCCCAGGTGAGGTGCCCGGAGATGGTGAAGTAGGCGCCCAGCACCATGAGCGGGCCCATCAGCAGGAACACCAGTGGCAGCCCGGCGGCGCGGTACTTGTACTGCAGCGGTGGGGCGGTGTAGCCCCAGCCCCCGACCAGGCCGACCGCTCCGATCACCGCCAGGGGCCAGCCCCGGCTGGCGATCAGGACCACCCCGATCAGGCAGACGCAGAGGAACGCGACCCCGGCCAGCCAGAAGGCCTCGCTCTCCCTGACCCTGCCGGTGAGCAGGGCCTGGCTCGCCCTTGGCGAGGTGATGGCGTCGATCCCCTTGCGCACGTCATAGATCTCGTTGATCACGTTGGTCCCGACCTGAAGCAGGACCGCGCCCGCCAGAACCAGGGCGAACAGGGACCAGCTGAACTGGCCCTGGATCGCGGCCAGGGCGGCCGCAGCGGATACCGGGACGATCGAGGCGGAGAGCGCGAAGGGACGGGTTATCTCGAGCCATCCCCGCGCCCTACGCCCGAGCCCGATCCGGTCAGAGGACCCGACAGGACGCCGCCTGGCGCCCCAGGCCGGTGCCGCCGCCCCGGCTCCGCCGTAGATCGCGGCCGCCTCGATCACGGCGGCCACCTGTGCCTCCTCCTGGACCACCGGCTGGAGGATGGGCAGGTCCATCCCCGCCTCCCGGAAGCGCTCCGCCCCTCCGGCCACCTCCTCCCTGGTCCCGCAGAGCAGGAAGGCGTCGACCAGCTCGTCGGGGATGAGCGCGGCCGCGCCGTGGTAGTCCTCCGACCGCCAGGCTGCCAGGATCGGCTGGCGGAGTGCTGGGTCCATGCCCGCCCTCTGCATGGCGACGTCGGTCTGCACCGCCAGCATGTAGATGGCGAAGGGCTCACGCTTGGCCCGGTCGAGAGCGGCTCGGCGGCTGCTGTCGACCAGGGCCAGCAGGTAGCCTCCGATGACGATCGCGCCGGGATCACGTCCGGCGGCCTGGGCCGCCTGCCGGATCCGCCGGCTGGCCAGCCCGACCGCCTCCAAGGGTTCGGCGGGCCGGGCCAGGTAGCCGTCGGCGAGGTGGCCCGCCAGCTCGTGGAAGGAGCGACGGTAGCCGGCGACCCAGAGCGGCACCTGGTGGAGCGGTGGGAACATGGGCTCGACCTCGGGCACCCCGGGCGCTCCCAGCGCCAGTCGGTCGCCGCGCCAGAGCTGGCGCAGCTCCTCCATGGTTCGGCCGACCTTGGCGACCGCCGCTTCGGGCTCGTAGGGGATGCCCATCTGGGCCAGCCGCAGGGGGAGGGCCGTGCCCAGGGCCAGGACGACCCGGCCGGGAGCGAGGTCGTCCAGCGCGCTCACCGTCATCGCCAGGACGACCTGGTTGCGGGTGTTGGGGTTGAGCGCGCCCAGGCCGACCCTGAGGCGAGGGACGCTGGTCGCCACCGCGGTGGCATAGGTGACCGCGTCCCGGGCGAAGTAGGACTCGTGGAACCAGATCGAGTCGAGGCCAGCTCGTTCGGCCATCTCAGCCTGGCGCACGGCGTCGCGGACCTCGCCCTGGGCATTGAGGCCCAGGCCGACCGACCGCGCCAAAGAGGGCATCAGCAACCTCCATGCCAAGCCGAGTGGGAGGTGGGGGATCGTCTCGACGAAGGGTACCGACTTCCTCGAGTTGGTGGCCATTCGACGTCGCACCGTGACGGCCGCAGTCGTCGCTCACCACGACTGGGGGCCCGGGACGGTCTTGGTCTACTTTCGCCGCTGGCGACTTCAGCCGGTGAGCGTAGACCAGGGTCCGGAGTTGTCGGCTCAATATCCTGAACCCCCTGCCAAATCCGAGACGGCTGCCTCCCGAAGGGGTGAGCCTCGAGCCGACCGTCACGACTTCCTCCAGGCGGGCTCCTGGATCACGCCAAGAAGACCACAAGGGCTGTCCTGTCGTCATGCTTGCGCGCCATGGCCACCAGGCTCTCGGCCGCCCGCTGTGGCACCTCGAATCTCAGTCCGGAGGCCACATCGGCCACGGTCAGGAGGTCGGGCGGGTAGTCGCCGGTGACGCCGTCGGTGACGAGCACGAGCTTGGCGCCGGACCGGATCGGCAGCTGGCCGTGCTGCCGGACAATTGTCGATCCCGGTCGTGGCCGCTCCTCGCCGAGAACGTTGAACAGGATCGGGCCCTCACCCTCGTCGGTGGTGACCTGGCTGAGGCGGGAGATGGCATCCGGCTGCAGGTAGAGGCGAGAGTCGCCGACTGAGATGAACCAGAGCCGGTCGTCGCGGACCCAGGCCACCGTGGCCGTGGTCGCACCCAGTTGGCGCTCCCTGATCAACCCCTCCGCCCGGGCGCAGCCGGTCATCAGCGCGGCCATCGGGTCCGTTCCTTGGGCACGGCAGGACTCCTGGATGACTTCGCTGGCGAGCTGGGCCGCCTCACCGCTGCGCTGGTACTGACCGACCCCGTCGAAGACGCCAAAGAGACCGAGCTTGGGGTCGATCAGCGAGCGGTCCTGGTCGTGCAGCACCCGGGTGGCCAGCCCAAAGGTGCAGGTCATCTTCATCTCGATCTGAGGCCGCCTTGCCGGGCTCGCCGGCCAGGCCGAGCCGGAGGCACTTCCACCTGGCTCACCCGACAGCGCCGGTGCCCGCCGCACGTTCCTGGACCTCCGGCTGGCGCTGCTCGGCAGTCTTGGTCTGATCTCGATCCCTGAGCAGTGCCAGGATCGCGACCAGCGCCAGCAGCGGCACCTGGGCCATGTACTCATCGAGGCTCCGCCAGCTGAGCCAGAAGGCAGCGATCAGGAGCACGCCGGCGCTGATCCGCCAGACCGGCCGGAGCCAGCCCCAGAGCAGGATCAGGACCATGCATATCCCGGTCGCGCCCAGAAAGAGGTCAGGACGGGGATTGCGGATCACGCCCTGGAGCACGAGGAGCACCGGGCCGTAGCCGAGGGCGAATGTGGGGGAGGTCAGGTTGTGCCAGATGGCGGGGACGGCATCCGGAAAGACAACCACCCAGGGGACGATCCCGAGCGCCGCCGTCAGGACCAGGGCGATCACTCGTCGGAGACCACCGTCGAGCCGGAGGCAGATGAGCAGGTAGGCGGGGAGGAAGAAGAGCGCCAGCTCGTTGGAGGCGATGGCCAAGCCGAGGCAAACGCCTGAGGGGACCGGGCGTCTGATCCAGAGGACGGCGACCGCCATCAGCAGGTAGGCGACCGACTCTGCGTTGCCCACGCTGGCGAAGGCGAGCGCCGACCCGGGGATGTAATAGGTGGCCAGAAACGCGGCCAGGGCCGCAGGCCAGAGCGATCCCGCCGCGAGAGCGAGCAGGACGGCGAAGGCGACCGCAAAGAGCAGCGTCCAGAGTGCGCGATCCTGCGGGGACGAGTGGGCGACCGGAAGCATCACAGCGGGATCGAGCGGGGGCTTGGCCAGCCCCGAGAACAGCGTCTGCGTTCCTCCGTGGTGGCTCGCCGCGAGCGCGGCCATCTCTATCTCGGCCGGCGTGGGATAGGTGTCGATTCCCGCCAGCGGCCCCTTACGAAGCGGCGTGGCCAGCGTCGCTGGAATGCCCAGGCGCTCGAGGCAGGCGATCTCCTTGACCCGGTAGGGATCGTGACCACTGGAGATGGCCTGGGCGCCGCAGACGGCCATGGCGTTGGCGTCGTCGACCCTCCCCTGCGCCGCGGGCAGTGACCTGACGACAGACAGGCTGACAGCCGCGGTCAGGATCAGAAAGACAGCTGGGGCGAGCAGGAGCGCTCGTCCAGGACGCCACCTGCGGATCCGGGGCGGCAGGCGACCGCGGCAAGCCAGGGCGACCAGGGCCACGAAGAGCAAGTAGGAGCCGAACTCAATCCCATCGTTGACCAGGGCCGCTCCGCGTCCCGGGATCCGGTCCGAGAGCCACTGCCAGTTGGCGAAGCGCAGGGCGAGGAGAGCGACCGCGAGCAGCAGCAGGCGATCTGCGGCAGGCGGCCCCGGCCGGCCCCGACCCAGCATCAGGTCGCGCCAGCCTAGAAGCGCTCTCAACTTAGCTCTGGCCTCCTCTCCGATGACCCCTAGCGGGTTCGTCTTGTCAAGCCTATAGGCGGCCGCGAGCCGTCTGAACCGCACCTGGCCCGCGGTCGCTCTGGGCGGCGGCCTACGGATCTGGGGGCTCCCCCCTGCGGCCTGCGGACGATGCGGGCGCCACCGGGGCTGGGCCAGCTCTGGTGCTCCTCGCCGGGCCGAGACT